>JBIOUP010000195.1:0-8810 GCA_044867305.1 Dermatophilaceae bacterium | reverse complement strand
TGATCTTGCGGGTGTGGCGCCAGGCCCCACCGACCACTCATCTACGCGCCTACCTCACCCAGAGCGCGCGCAATCTCGTCATCGACGACTACCGGGCCGCGCAGCGACGCCCGCAGCAGACCGGCGGGACCCCTGACGAGCGGGTCGCCCAGCACGTGGCCCGGGCGCCGGAGGACATCGACCGCGCTCTCGACCAGCTGCTCATGCATGAGGCGCTCTCGCATCTGTCGAGCCAGCATCGCGATGTCGTCGTGGCGCTGCACTACCAGCGGCTGACGGTCGCGGAGGCTGCTGAACGCCTTGACGTCCCTGAGGGCACCGTGAAGTCACGCGCCTACTACGCCCTGCGCCATCTGCGCTCCGTCCTCGACGAGATGGGAGTGACGCAATGACGTGCGACGACGACCTGCGTCTGCTCCTGGGCGCCTATGTCCTGGGCGGACTCTCGGATCAAGATCACCGCAAGTTCGCGGCTCACCTGCGCACCTGCCATGACTGCCAGGTCGAAGCGGCGCAGCTGTCCGGTTTGCCGAGGTTGCTGGACCTCGTCGACAACCCGCTCGAGGGGTCCGAACCGGTCGGGTCACCACGCGACGCTGGCCCCGAGCTCAGCCGAAGCCTGCTTACCCGCGTGCGTCAGCAACGCCGGCGGACGCGGGTGCGGCTGCTGGCCGCCGCCACTGTGGTCGGGATCGCGCTGGTGGGCTTCGGGTGGTTCTTCGGCGCTCGACTTGCCACGCCGGTGCGACCGGCAGCCACCCAGCTCAGCGCTTCGCCGCAGTCCGGCTCCAACGCTCAGGTGGACATGGCTCTGGTCACCAAGGCCTGGGGAACGGAACTGCAGGTGACCGCTACCAAACTGCCCACCCAGGGCCGGTTCACCCTGTGGGTCGTCGACGAAGCTGGTCAGGCCGTTCAGGTGGCGACGTGGGGGGCGACCCCGGCAGGCGCAGCGATTCTCACCGCGGCCAGTGCGGTACCGACGCCGCAGATCCGGGCGGTCGAGGTGCGTAAGGACAGCGGCGAGACCATCGCTACCGCCAAGACCTGACCGGTGCTTCTGGCGGGTTCGCGGGCAAGCTCATCGAGTCGGAGTGGATCGCGCAACGTCTGGGGCCCTGGCTCAAACGGCATCCGCTCGCTCAACAGCTTCCGCTCGCTCAACAGCTTCCGCTCGCTCAACGGCCTAGGTTCGGTGGAGGTATAGACGTGCGGAAGAACGCACGCTTTCACCTCCGGGCTCAGTTTTACCTCCGCCCGTTGGTTCGATGGAGGTGCAGACGTGCGGAAGAACGCACGCTTTCACCTCCACGCCGCGTGGTCGTGCTCAGCCGGCGAGGAAGCCGAGCAGGTCGGCGCGAGTGAGCACTCCCACCGGCTTGCCGTCGTCGATGACCAGTACGGCGTCGGCGTGCTCCAGCTCCTCCCGGGCGGTGCCCACTCGCTCCCCCGCGCCCACGTGCGGAAGGCTCGGCTCCATGTGCTTGGCCACCGAGTCGGTCAGCTGGGCCTTGCCCGTGAACAGCAGCTCCAACAAAGCGCGCTCACTCACCGCCCCGGCAACCTCGCCTGAGGTGACCGGGGGCTCGGCGTTGACCACGGGCATCTGCGACACGGCATACTCGCGCAGGATGTCGATCGCCTCGCGGATCGTCTCCGACGGGTGGGTATGCACCAGCGCCGGCAACTCGCCGCTTTTGGCCCGTAGCACCTCGCCGACAGTGCGCTCACCCGACTCGCGCAGGAACCCGAAGGAGCGCATCCACGAGTCCGAGAAGATCTTGGACAGATAGCCTCGCCCGCTGTCGGGCAGGAGGACCACGACGACGGCGTCCTCAGGCAGCCCGTGCGCCACCTGCAACGCCGCGACGACCGCCATCCCGCACGAGCCACCGACGAGCAGGCCCTCCTCGCGGGCCAGCCGTCGAGTCATCGCGAACGAGTCCGCGTCCGAGACCCCGACAACCTCGTCCACGACCGAGGGGTCGTAGGCCCGCGGCCAGAAGTCTTCGCCCACCCCTTCGACCAGATAGGGCCGGCCAGTGCCCCCGGAGTAGACCGAGCCTTCCGGGTCGGCCCCGACGATGCGCACTCGCCCGCCGGACACCTCGCGTAGATACCGGCCGGTGCCCGTGATGGTGCCGCCGGTGCCGATGCCGGCCACGAAGTGGGTGATCCGCCCCTCGGTGTCGGCCCACACCTCCGGCCCGGTCGTGAGGTAGTGCGAGTTGGGGCCTTCGGGGTTGGAGTACTGGTCAGGCTTCCAGGCCCCGTCGATCTCCCGCACGAGTCGGTCGGACACGTTGTAGTAGGAGTCCGGGTGCTCGGGCGGGACCGCCGTCGGGCACACCACGACCTGGGCCCCGAACGCCCGCAGGACGCTGAGCTTGTCCTCGTTCACCTTGTCGGGGCAGACGAAGACGCAGGAGTACCCCTTGCGTTGTGCGACGAGGGCAAGCCCGACGCCGGTGTTGCCACTCGTCGGCTCCACAATCGTGCCGCCGGGCCGAAGCGCGCCGGTGCGCTCGGCCGCCTCGACCATGCGCACCGCGATGCGGTCCTTGACCGACCCGCCAGGGTTGAGGTATTCCACCTTCGCCAGCACCGTCGCCGCCGTTATCCCCTCGGTGACGCGGCCAAGGCGCACGAGCGGTGTGCCGCCCACGAGGTCGACGATGTGCTCGGCAAATCTCACCTGATCATCCTTACATTCCCGGCGCGGGTCCGCGGCGGCCGCCGATGCCCGGGTATGCCGGCTGCCGACGCCCGGGTATGCCGGCCGGCGACCTTCGGGGTAGGCCGGGCCGACGCCCCGTGGCACCCAGCACCCACGCGGGCGTATGGTCCCTATTGCTGGGCGTCACGCACGCCATAGAGTCTGCATGAACGCGAGCACGTGCTCGCTTCGCCAGTTGACGATCCCCCAGGAAGGCATTCCCCGTGACCGAAGCAGTCATCGTCTCGACCGCCCGTAGCCCCATCGGCCGGGCCGCGAAGGGCACTCTCAAGGAGATCCGCCCCGACGACCTGTCCGTCCAGGTCCTCCAGGCCGCCCTGGCCAAGGTCCCCGAGCTCGACCCGAAGATGATCGACGACCTCTACTGGGGTTGCGCCGAGCCGTCCGGCAAGCACGGCAACAACCTCGCCCGCGTGGTGTCGGTTCTCGCCGGCTTCGACCACCTGCCGGGCTCGACGGTCAACCGCTTCTGCGCATCGAGCACCCAGACCATGCGGATGGCCTTCCACGCCATCAAGGCGGGCGAGGGTGACATCTTTGTCGCCGGCGGCGTCGAATGCGTCTCCCAGTACAGCGCGTTCGCCGGAGCAGGAGGCTCGGCTCCAGAAGACCAGAACTCGGCCTTCGCCGACGCCGTGGAGCGCACCGTCAAGACGGCGGAAAGCAACGACACGTGGGTCGACCCTCGGGAACAGGGCCTGCTCCCGGACATCTACATCTCGATGGGCCAGACCGCCGAGAACGTCGCGACCATGCGCGGTATCACCCGCCAGCGCCAGGACGAGTGGGGCGTACGCTCACAGAACCGGGCCGAGGATGCCGTCAAGAGCGGCTTCTTCGCAGCGGAGATCACGCCGATCGACATGCCGGACGGCTCGGTCGTCTCCCTCGACGACGGCCCTCGCGCGGGGGTGACCTTGGAGTCTGTCTCCGGGTTGAGGACCGTCTTCCGCGAGAACGGCACGGTCACGGCAGCCAACGCCTGTCCGCTCAACGACGGCGCGGCCACGACCATCGTGATGAGCGACACCAAGGCCAGGGAGCTCGGGATTACTCCCATTGCCCGGATCGTCGCGACCGGGGTCTCCGCCCTGTCCCCCGAGATCATGGGGCTCGGCCCGGTCGAGTCATCCCGCCAGGCGCTGCAGCGAGCGGGCATGTCGATCAACGACATCGACCTCTACGAGATCAACGAGGCGTTCGCCGTGCAGGTCCTGGGCTCGGCCGACGACCTGGGCATGGACTTCGACAAGCTCAACGTCCATGGTGGTGCCATCGCGCTCGGTCACCCGTTCGGGTGCACGGGTGCCCGCATCGCAACCACCCTGCTGCACGGCATGCAGGAGCGCGACGCGACGCTGGGCCTGGAGACCATGTGCGTCGGTGGCGGTCAGGGCATGGCGATCATCTTCGAGCGCTTGAACTGAGTTAGCCACGTTCGAAGGGCCGCTGGACCTCTTGGGTCCGGCGGCCTCTCGGCGCCTGGTCTCCGCAGCGAGTGGGCAGTAGATGCTGTTCCGGAGCCCGAATAACCGCATCTACCGCCCACTCGATGGGGCGCTCGGCCGTGTCGGCAGCCTGAGGGGTATGCCGGGTCAGGCCAGCGCCCGGCGCAACGCGGCGAGCGCCTCCTCGAGACCGGCGCCCAGCCCGGCAGCGCAGGCGTCGTAGACGAGGACCCGCAGCTGGTCGAGAACCACGGCAGGCCCGAGATCGGGCACGTGCTCGACCGAGGTTCCGCCAGCCCGGGCAACCCGCTCCGCGAGAGACTGCACGAGCGAATGGACGCTGCCGGCATACCGAAGCGCCTGGGTGAGCGGCAGCGTCTGCCACCGTTCACCCAGGCGCTGCAGCTCGACCTGGACGCCCCGCGGAACGGGCGAAGCGGGAGACCCGCGGTCAGTCACGCATCCGGGCGAGCAGGCGCAGAATCTCGAGGTAGAGCCAGACGACGCTCACGATGAGGCCGTGGGCGAGCAGCCACGAGAAGCGCTCCGGTGCACCGGCCCGAACGGCGTGGTCGATCGTGTCGAAGTCCAGAGCCAGCGAGTAGGACGCCAGGCCTACCCCGAGCAGCGAGATCCCGATGCCCAGGGCGCCGCTGCCGCCGAAACCCCATCCGGTGGTCCAGCCGAGGAACAACGCGAAGACGTTGACCAGGCTGAAGAGCAGGTAGCCCATGATGGCGAAGCCGAAGAGCCGCCGGCTCTTGTTGGTCACCTTGACCAAACCGGTCTTGTACCCGAGGAACATGCCGGCAAAGGTGCACAGCGTCGCGAGAACCGCGGTGACGACGATGCCGGGGTAGGCCTGCTCCATGACCCGGCTGAAGGCGCCGACAAACGCGCCCTCGAGCACGGCGTAGGTGAGGATGAGCGGCACCGACACCTTCTTCATGAAGGCGATGGCTAGCCCCACAGCCAGGCCGCCGAACATGCCGAGCAGCCACACCGGAGTGGTCAGCGACGGCGCGCCGGCCGTCACGACCCACGACGCGCCCGCGACCACGACCAACAGGGCGAAGAGCGCCGCCGTCTTCATGATGACGTCATCGAACGTCACCCTGCCCGTGGCGACCGGCCCGGCGCTCGGCTGCTGGTACATCTGCTGCAGCTGCTCGGCACTGAGCTGGTCCTGGTATGCCGTGGCACCGGTCTGCGGCCACTGCTGCGGCTGCTGTTGCTGCGGCTGCTGTTGCTGCGGCGTGCCGAAGCCGGCATACCGCTGCTGGTCGAGCTCTTTGTCGATACCCCTGAACACCGGGTTGCTACCGGCCATGGATCCTCCGTCTGACGGGGGCGCGAACGGCCCTCTGCCTTACCAGCGTACGGGAGTCGGGCCCGGTTCCCGTCATGCGGCGGACGCTTGTCGCCGGGGCGCAGGCGCGGTCGGGATCGCCTCGAGGTCATCAGGCTGGGCCAGGGCCGGTCGACGTGAGTCAGGACTGTCGCGAGTCAGGACTGTCGCGAGTCAGGACTGTCGGGAGTCAGGGCGACCAGGCGAGGGCGCCGGCCGAGTCGTTGTCCGACTCGAGGCCGACGCCCCCTCCACGGCCGCGTCTCCCGCACTGACGCGTCTGTCAAGCGGTGCGGGGCGCCTCGCGGCGCCCCGCACACACAGCCCCCGCATGCCTACCCCCCGATGGGCATCTGTCCCTGGATGATTCGCCAGAATCACCCAGGTAAGCCCCTTGGGCCACGCGGAACAACTTAGATGACCTTGACCAGTCCTTTGGGATCTCTTGGGTATTCCGTTATCCGTTTGTTATACAGTTCTCAACGACTTCTCACTGGCATCGACCGGCAGTCAGACGGCGGCTGAGCAGGCGAGTCGAGCCGCGTGCCCCCGACGAGATTCGAACTCGCACTGTGGCGATTTTAAGTCGCTTGCCTCTGCCGTTGGGCTACGGGGGCGGGTTCAGACTAGACGAACGGGACCGCCGCGCGGCCCGCGCTACAGGTAGGTCCGGCGGGGGTGCACGGCGTGTGGTCCGGCGACGCGATCGAGGAAGATCAGCCCGTTGGTGTGGTCGATCTCGTGCTGCAAGGCAACGGCCTCGAACCCGTCCGTCTCCAACTCGACCCAGGCTCCGGTGCCGGGCAGCTGGCCGCAGACGGTGAGCCGTTTGGCCCGGGCCACGTCACCCGTGAGGTCCGGTACGGACATGCAGCCCTCGCGGCCGCGCTCCTTGCGGGTGGCCGAAACCACCTCGGCGTTGCACAGCACCAGGGACCCGTGACACGTTCGGGTCTTGGGATGCCCGGTGACGTCGAGGCTGAAGACCCGCCAGGCCAGCCCCACCTGGTGGGCGGCCAGACCCACGCAGCCCGGCGAGACCGCCTGGGTCGCCAGCAGGTCCGCCGCCAGCTGGACGACCTCGAACGCGGCCGGGTCGACGCTCGCGCCAGGCGTGGCCAGCACCGGTGCGGGAGCGCGCTCGACCTGGCGGACCTTGCCCCCGGGAAGCACCGGCATACTCCACGTGGCAAGCGGCCGGCCAAGGCGGCCTCGGTGTGGGCGCGCCCGGGGGTCGACTGCCTCGTCGCCCGGCACGGCCGCACCGGACCGGGCCCCATCACGACAGCGGGGATCGCTCGGCGAGGTCACAACAGCTCGTCGTCCACTCGCTCGAAGGTCACCTCGACGCCCAGGTCGGCCGCGGCGGCGCGCAGGTCTGCGGTCAGGGCCTCGGGGTCGGCACCGGCTGGGAGCTCCACCTCGGCAAGGAGGACGTACAGGCTGCCACTGAGACGTGTGCCGAGGTCGACGATGTTCGCTCCGTATGCCGCGACGACCTTGGTGACGCCCGCGACGATGCCGGGGCGGTCGGCCCCGTGCACCCGAAGCGTCCAGGCCTCTCCCGGCGCCGGTGCCGGCTCACTGTCGGCGAGCTCACGGACGTCGACGGTCAGCTGACCGGAGGCTGAGACCGCAGCAAGGGCGGCGTGCACGTCCGCCGTCGACGCCGCGGTGCGCACGAGCACGACCATGGCGAAGTGCCCCCGAAGCAAGGTCATCGTGGAGTCTTCGAGGTTGCCGCCGATGCTGGCGAGCGCGCCTGTCACCTCACTGACGATGCCTGGGCGGTCGTCACCGAGGACGGTCACCGCGATGACCGACTTGCTGGGATCCACGGCGCCAAACCTAGCGCCCCGCTGGAGTCAGAGGGCGGCGATGACCTCGTCGAGCATCTGTTGGGTGAGCCTGCCGGTGAAGGTGTTCTGCTGGCTCACGTGGTAGCTGCCGATGAGCCGCACCGCTCGCGACCCAACCCCCAGCGGGCAGGTCGCACCATGGGCGAACCTCGGCTTGGGCCTGGGCACCTGCCAGCCGACGGAACGTGCCGTGTCGAGCGTGGCGTCCCAGGCCAACTGGCCCAAGGCCAGGATCGAACGCACGGTCGGTACAGCCAGCTCGAAGTCGCGCTCCAACCAGGGCCGGCAGGCCGCCCGTTCCGCCGGCAAGGGTCGGTTCGCCGGTGGTGCACACCGCACGGCGGCGACGATCCGCAACCCGGTCAGCGTCTGCCCGTCCCCGCTCGCGGTGCTCGTCGCCAAGGAGGCGTATCCCGCTCGGTGCAGTGCGGCGTAGAGCCACTCGCCGCTGCGGTCGCCGGTGAACATCCGCCCGGTGCGGTTGGTCCCGTTGGCTGCGGGCGCGAGCCCCACGACGAGGACGCCAGGATGCGGATCGCCGAACCCGGGCCCGGGCCGGCCCCAGTACGGCTCGTCCGCGAACGCCGCGCGCTTGCCATACCTGGCCACGTCCTCACGCCAGCCGACGAGGCGAGGGCAGGCCCGGCATACCGACACCCGCGCGTCGAGCTCGCCCACGCTCCCTGCGCCTCGAGCCAGCAGGACAACCTCGGCTGCCGACTGCGCCACGGGGGTGTGCCGAGTGGCCGGGTCTCCGGGCCAGCCCTCCCCCGCCGGCACGGGCGAGGCGAACAGCGCGCCCGTGACCGGATGCGGCAGCAGCTCGGCCATCGTCAGCGCCCGACGAGCGACAGCGCGATCCCGTCGAGGATGTCGTGCTCGGAGGCGAGCACGGGCAGGGCCTCGCCGAGGCCGGTCTGGCGGCATACCCGCTCGATCACCCGATCCCACACGAGCGCCCCGGCTCCGATGACGTCGACGCGACCGGGGTGCATGAAGCCGAGGGCGGCGCGTTCGGCATGCGTCATCGCCAGCAGCGCCCTTGCGGCGGCGTGGAACTGAGCAGGTGTGGCCCGCGCCAGGTGCGTCACGTCGGCGTCGTATGCCGCCAGCCCCAGCACGTGGGCTGCGACCGTCGTCACGCTGCCGGCAAGCCCAACCAGGGCCGCCACCGACGCGAAGCCGACGGCTGACTCCGCTTGGGCGATACCGGCGTCGATGTCCCGGGTCGCGGCCGCGATCTCGGCCTCGGACGGCGGGTCTGACCGCAGGTGACGCTCGGTCATCCGCACGCACCCGATGTCGACCGAGAACGCCGCCTCGACCGAGCTGCCTCCCCGGACGAGCTCGGTGGAACCCCCACCGATGTCGACGACCAGGACCGGATCGGGCGCGGGGCCGGTGAGGTTGCGGACCGC
>JBIOUP010000194.1:0-10388 GCA_044867305.1 Dermatophilaceae bacterium | reverse complement strand
GGACGGTTAGGTGCGGCCCGCGAGGGCCGCACCAATCGCCCGAAGGCCCTCGAGGTCGTGCACGTCTCCGGCTAGGGCGGACACCTCGACCACTGGTATGCCGGTGTGCCCGGCCGAGAACCGTCGCACCAGGTTGCGCTGACGGGCAGCGATCTCCATCAGCTGGGCGTGCAGCAGGACCGCCTGCGACGACGCGTCGTGGCCGTGCTCGTCGAGCTCTTCGGCAGCAGCGAGAGCCCGAGCAGCCGTAAGGCTGGGTGTGCTCACTCGCTGCAGCCGGTTGACGACCAGGCCTCGCGGCGGCATACCGTCGGCCGTGAGCCGGGCAGTGAAGTAGCTGGCCTCTCGTAGCGCGTCGCGCTCCGGAGCCGCCACGACCACGAAGGCCGTGCCGCGCTCCTTGAGCAGGGCGTACGTGTGATCGGCCCGCTCCCTGACGCCGCCGAACATCGTGTCCAGGGCCGCGACGAACGTCTGCACGTCATGCAGCATCTCGCCGCCGAGGACCAGGTTGAGCGTCCGCAGCACCAGGCCCAGGCCCGCGTTGAAGATGCGCAGCCCCGCGCGCCCGGCCTTGGCGGGTGCGGAGATGAGCCGGATAAACCGGCCGTCCAGGAACGACCCCAGCCGCTTGGGGGCGTCGAGGAAGTCCAGGGCCGAGCGGGACGGCGGCGTGTCGACGACGATGAGGTCCCAGCTGCGCTCGCGTTCTGCCTGGGCGCGCAACTGACCGAGCTTCTCCATCGCCATGTACTCCTGGGTGCCGGCGAACGAAGAGGACACGGCCTGGTAGAAGGGGTTGGCCAGGATCTGCTGCGCCGCTTGGGGGTTGGAGTGGGCGAGCACGACCTCGTCGAAGGTCCGCTTCATGTCCAGCATCATGGCGTCCAGGCGCCCGCCTGCGGCCGCGTCGATCCCGTGGACGGGGCGCGGGGTGTTGTCCAGCTCGGTGAGCCCGAGGGACTGCGCCAAGCGCCGGGCCGGGTCGATGGTCAGCACGACCACGTGACGGCCCTGCTCAGCGGCGCGCAGGGCCAGGGCGGCCGCCGTCGTCGTCTTGCCGACACCGCCGCTGCCGCAGCACACGATGATTCGGGTATGCCGGTCGGTGAGCAGACCGTCGATGTCAAGTCGGGGGGCTCGGGGGACGCTGGTCCTGGGTGTGGTCAACGCGCCATCCCCTGCTGCGCCAGCAGCTCGGCGATTTCGTAGATTGCGTCGGTGTCGATTCCGTCCACGAGCGCCGGAACGGTGACCATCGGCAGGCCCAGGGACTGCAGAACGTCCAGCTGCTCGGACTCCAGGGCCAACCGCTCGGCATGTTCGCGGACGTCGCGGACGAGTCCCTCGACGAGTCCGTTACTCAGATTGAGCCCCACCGACATCAGATCGGCCTGCAGGCGGGCGGGCTGCAGGTCCGCGGGCGCCGTTGCGTGGGCACCTTCGTGGTTGCCGGTGCGGGCCTGGTTGACGATCACCGCGCCGACCGGCATACCGATGGAGCGCAGCTCGCCGACCACGTCGACGGTCTCCTGCACGGGCATCTCCTCGAGCAGGGTCACGACGTGCACGACCGTCCTTGGTGAGTGCAGCATCTCGGTCATCGAGTCGGCTTGGGAGCGGATCGGGCCGACCCTGGCCAGGCCCGCGACCTCGGAACCGACCGAAAGGAAACGGCATACCCGTCCGGTGGGCGGAGCGTCCATGACGATCGCGTCGTAGGCGAGCTCCTCCGGGGGGCCGTGGCGGTGGTAGCGCTGGTCGTGGCGGCGTCGGGCGGCCTCGTAGATGCGTCCGACGAGCAGCACATCACGGACGCCCGGGGCGATCGTCGTGGCGAAGTCGATGGCGCCGAAACGCTCGAGGACGCCTCCGGCGCGGCCGAGCTTGTAGAAGATCTGCAGGTACTCCAGCAGGGCCTTACGGGCATCGACGGACAGGCCGAAGACCTCCCCGCCGTTGGCCGCCCCGGCGACCTTGACCTCGGTCGAGCCCAGCGGCGGCACATCGAAGGTCTGGCTGATGCCCTGGCGCTCCTCCACTTCGGCCAGCAGCACCCGGCGCCCTTGGTCGGCGAGGGCCACCGCGAGCGCCGCCGCGACAGTGGTCTTGCCGGTGCCCCCCTTGCCGGTCACGATGTGCAGGCGCGCCGCGGGCCACCCGACGTCGGACATGCCCTCAGGGTATGCCGCGGGCCCGAGGCCGTCCGTGCCGCCCACCTGCTCGCGCCTTTATCGGGCCGGCTGTTCCGGATCCGCGAGTGGAGGGTTGTTGTTGTCAAAGCAGCGTTTTGGCAACCGTTAGCCTCCGCTCGCGGGCAGGAGAGGGCTAGCCGCACCTCTCGAGGAGGGCGTTTCGAACGCGCTCGACCATGGCCGCGGCGCGTTGTGGCGTGGACAGGTCTAGGGCCGTGATCCGGATCACCTTCCATCCCAGGTCCTCCAGCAGCCGAAGACGAGCGATTTCCGTTTGCCATCGTCGGCGGTCGGTGCGGTGTTCGTCGCCTTCGTACTCGACTATCACCCGGGCGTCTTTCCAGACGAAGTCCGCACGGGCCACCCAGTTTCCTTCCGGATCGAGGACGTCGGCGTTGAGCTCGGGTTCAGGGAGCCCGCCCTCCCGAAAGGCCAGCCGGGCCCGGGTCTCCATGGGCGATCCACTGCCGACGCGCAGCAGCGGAAGTGCTGCGGCGAGCAGTCGAGCACCACGATGGCGGCGGCGCAACGCGATGGCAGCCAGAACCGCTTCGTGATCCACCCCGATTCGGTTGAGCACCGCGTCTCCCGCTATCACCAAGTCGGTGAGTTCGAGAGTGGACGCGAGGTCACACCACGTGTCGATCAGGTCCGTCGCCGGCAAGCCGTGCACCAACAGGACCTTGCGCAGCTCCAGACCGCGATGGCCGTGCACACCCGGCCGTCGCACCGGAGCGCAGCCCGTCGGCCGGATAACGGACAGCGTCTGGTGCTTCGCCCAGGCGTTGGGCAACGGTAGTCCGAGCAGTCCGGCGGCGGTCTGTCGGGAGTACGCCCACGGCGGCGAGAGGACCAGGGCCCAGGCTTGGGCCCGCTCGAGCAAAGTCGTCGTCGGCAGCTGGACTCTCAAGCCCCGGGTCGGGGCGACCAGCGATGGATGTCTCAGCCGTTGTCGGCTGACCCCAGCATCGACGGCTGAGCGCACCGAGAAGGCCGAACCGCTGATCTCGTCGGGCAAGGCACCGGGCGGTCGAGCCATCGATCCAGCGTGCTCGCTCCGATCGCTTTGCCGCGTGCGTCATCCACAGGCCGCCGGTGAGTGGAGGGTTGTTGTTGCCAAAGCAGCCTTTGGCAACCGTTAGGCTCCACTCGCGGACGTGTAGGCAACCGTTGGGCTACGTTCACGGCGCTAAAGTGTCGTGCCATGACATTCTGGGAGTACGCCACCGTGCCGCTCATCGTCCACGCCACCAAGGCGATCCTCGACAACTGGGGCGCTGACGGATGGGAGCTCGTCCAGGTGGTCACCGGCCCGGACGGCACTGGCTTGGTCGCCTATCTCAAGCGTCCGACGCAGCCGGCATGAGCGCCGTCGAAGCCCGGCTCAGCGAGCTGGGACACCAGCTGCCGGAGGTCCCCGCGCCGGTTGCTGCGTATGTCCCAGCGCTGCGCCAGGGCGAGCTGGTCTATACCTCGGGCCAGCTGCCTCTTGTCGGTGGTGCGCTCGTCGAGGCCGGCAAGGTCGGCGACGGCGAGGGGCTGGTGACACCCGCGCTGGCCAAAGAGCTTGCCGCCACCTGTGCCCTCAACGCCATCGCCGCGGTCAAGTCCGTACTGGGCGACCTCGACCGGGTCACCCGCGTCGTCAAGGTGGTGGGGTTCGTCGCATCCGCTCCCGAGTTCACCGGCCAGCCGGGAGTCATCAACGGGGCCAGTGAGCTGCTCGGCGCGGCCTTCGGCGAGGCCGGCAGACACGCCCGCTCCGCGGTCGGCGTCGCTGCCCTGCCGTTGGACGCGCCCGTCGAGGTCGAGATCGTCGTCGCAGTTCGCGACTAGGCGCGGGTATGCCGTGAGCTGGCCTCGGGTGCCGGCCGCCCGGCATACGATCACCGGTATGCGACCTGGACGACGGCCGAAGCCGCGCTGCTGAGGAGTATCGAGTGTGATCCGCGACTTCCCGACCGCCTATCTGCCCTCGTTGCAGAAGTCCTGCGCCGACTACCTCGAGCGCCTCGCAGCCGATCCGAGCACCAAACCGCCGGCGGCGCGCCCGGCTGCAACGGTGATGATCGTGCGAGACGGCGACGCGGGCCTCGAGGTGTTCATGCTGCGCCGCGTGCCGACCATGAAGTTCGCGCCGAGCTCCATGGTCTTCCCCGGCGGCGGCGTCGACCCTCGAGACGATGCAGACCTGCAGTGGGCCGGCCCGGGTCCGGTCCACTGGGCGGCGCGGCTCGGCTGCACAGAGCACGAGGCACGCCAGCTCGTCGTTGCGGCCGTGCGCGAGGTATTCGAGGAGTGCGGGGTGCTGTTCGCCAGCCGTGGCGAGCGGGGGCCGCTCCTGCAAGCCGCCGAGGGCAGCTGGGCGAACGACCGCGCCGCGCTGTTGAGTCGCGAGGTGTCGCTGGCCGAGCTGCTGCGCCGGCACCGGTTGGTTCTGCGCAGCGACCTGCTGCGGGCCCACGCGCACTGGACCACCCCCGAGTCCGAGGGGCGGCGCTACGACACCCGCTTCTTCGTCGCGCTGCTGCCGCCCGGGCAGGTGGCCGAGTTGCTGACCACGGAAGCCGACCAAAGCGGCTGGTTCAACCCTAACGAGGTCCTTGCCGACTTCGCCGCTGGCAGGGTGCTCCTGCTGCCGCCGACGATCGTCTGTGTCGAGCAGCTGGCTGCCGCGATGTCGGCTGAGCAGTTCTTCGCAGCGCAGCCGGTGATCCGCCGGGTGATGCCGGTGGCGACGTACGACGACGACGGAGAGCTTGTGCTGCGAGTCGACTTCGCGGGTTTGCCACCGCGCCGGACGGCGTGACGGCCTTCTCGTCTGCTCGTCCCTGGGCGTCGGGCCGGGTTACCGAACGAGCCTGGTGCGTGCTCGCGCCCAACCCCGGCGTGATGACCCTGGACGGCACCAACACCTGGGTGCTGCGCGAGCCCGCCTCGGACACAAGCCTCGTCATCGACCCGGGGCCACTCGATGAGGCCCATCTGGGGCGGGTCATGCGAGAGGCAACCCGCGAGCAAGGACGGGTCGGCATGACCCTGCTCACCCATGACCATGCCGACCACGCGGAGGCGGCAGAGCGGTTCGGGCAGCTCAGCGGCGCCCCCGTGCGCCGGCTCGGCCACCTGCACGACGACCTGAGCGACGGAGAGCGGATCGAGGTCGGCGGCTTGGAGCTACTGGTCGTGGCCACGCCCGGCCACACCGGCGACTCGCTGTCGTTTCTGTTGACCGCCGAGAATGCCCTGCTCACCGGCGACACGGTGCTCGGCCGCGGCACGAGCGTGGTCGCGTGGCCGGATGGCACCCTGGCGGCATACCTGCAGTCATTGGAGCGGATCGAGAAGCTGACCGGCTCCGCGGCGGTCACCCGGATCCTTCCCGGCCACGGCCCAGATCTGCCCGACGCTGCTGGCGTCATCCGGTTCTACATCGAGCACCGCGCCGAGCGCCTGGACCAGGTCCGAAGCGCGCTCGCAGCCGGAGCTCGAACGCCTCGGGAGGTTGTCGAGATCGCCTATACCGATGCGCCGCGCGCGAACTGGGACGCAGCCGAGCTGAGCGTTCGGGCTCAGCTGGACTACCTGCGCGAGGCCGATTGACGAAGGCGGTGGAGGTATGAGCGAGCGCTAGGGCTCTCGGTTTTACCTCCGCCACACGTTTTTACCTCCACGCAGCCGGCGGGTGGAGGTGATAGCGAGCGCTAGGGCTCTCGGTTTACCTCCACCGCCCGTTCTTACCTCCAACCGTGGGGTGCGCCCAAAGCGGAAGCAGCTACCGGGCGCGGTGCTTGAGCCGGTCGAGGTCGATGAGCAACACCGCTCGCGCTTCGAGCTTGAGCCAGCCGCGGGTGGCGAAGTCGGCCAACGCCTTGTTCACCGTCTCCCGGGAAGCGCCGACCAGCTGAGCCAGCTCCTCCTGGGTGAGGTCGTGGCTGACCATGATGCCTTCCTCGACGGGCCGGCCGAAGCGGTTGGCCAGGTCCAGCAGCGCCTTGGCGACCCGGCCCGGCACGTCGGTGAAGACCAGGTCGGCCAGATGCTCGTTGGTGCGCCGTAGGCGCTTGGCCAGGGCGGCAAGGAGCGACTTGGCGACCTCGGGACGGCCGGACAGCAGCGAGGTGAGTGAGTCGTTAGTCAGACCCATCAGCTGTGTCTCGGCGACGGCGGTTGCGGTCATCGTCCTGGGGCCAGGGTCGAACAGGCTCAGCTCGCCGAACATCTCACCCGGCCCGAGGATGGCGACAAGGTTCTCCCGCCCGTCGCTACTGGTGCGCCCGAGCTTGACCTTCCCCTCGCCGATGACGAACAGAGCGTCGCCAGGATCGCCTTCGCGAAAGAGCACGTCGCCGCGCTCCAGCCGAGAGCTGCTCATCTCATGCAGCAATGCCTCGCCGGCTTCACCATCAAGTGCCGCGAACAGGGGGGCTCGCCGTACGACGTCGAAATCCACGTGGCACAGTGTGCCACGTCACAGCTTCACACGGGCCGAGCTCGGTCCCAGCCAATGGCGCGGCGCACTCGGAACGGCAACGTAGGCTTTCTCCGTGCCACCCCTGCCTCCGCCGCAGCCGACGGTCGCCTTGACCCGGCGGGCACGGCGGATGTACCGGATCCTGCGCGCGCACTATCCCAATGCGCACTGCGAGCTGGACTTCACCACGCCGCTGGAGCTGTTGGTTGCCACGATCCTCTCGGCTCAGACCACCGACACGCGGGTCAACCTCGTGACCCCAGTTCTCTTCGCCAGGTACCCAACGGCCGCCGCGTATGCCGGTGCCGACCGCGCCGAGCTGGAAGACATCATTCGCTCGACGGGCTTCTTCCGCGCCAAGTCGGACGCGCTTCTCAAGCTGGGTGCCGCCCTCGTTGAACGCTTCGACGGCCGGGTGCCGGGGCGACTCACCGACCTGGTCACGCTCCCCGGAGTGGGTCGCAAGACGGCGAAAGTCGTGCTGGGCAACGCTTTTGGTGTTCCAGGCATCACCGTGGACACGCATTTCGGGCGGCTGGCGCGCCGGTTCGGTTGGACGCAGGAGCAGGACCCGGTCAAGGTCGAGCATGCGGTCGGTGCCCTGTTCCCACGCAAGGACTGGACCATGCTCAGCCACGTGCTCATCTTCCACGGCCGGCGCATCTGCCACGCCCGCCGGGCCGCCTGTGGCGCCTGCCCCGTCGCCCGGCTCTGCCCGGCATACGGGATAGGCGAGACCGACCCCGAGCGTGCGGCGACGCTGCTCGCCTACGAGCTGGCGGGCACCTGATGCGCGCGGGTCATGCCGTAGCCAGGGGCACCAGTCTCGTGCCGTGGACCCAGCCCGGGGGAGTACCCCGCCCGGCGTGGGTCGATGAGATCCTGCGAGCGGCCGAGCGGGTCGATGCCGGTTGGTACGGCCGGTTCCTGCCGCCCGAAGGGGGCGGGCGGGAGTCTGCCGTGCTGGCGCTGTTCGGGCCCGATCCCGACGGCCAGGAGTCGATCCTGCTCATCGAGCGCGCGCACACGTTGCGCGCACACGCCGGCCAGGTTGCCTTCGCGGGAGGGGCCGTTGAGCCAGGCGACCCCGACGCCGTCGCCGCTGCCCTGCGAGAGGCCGCGGAGGAGGTCATGCTCGATGCGCGCGGCGTGCACGTCGTCGGAAACCTTCCGTCGCTCTACCTGCCGGTGAGCGGCTTCACGGTCACCACTGTCGTGGCGTGGTGGGCCCACCCGAGCCCGGTCACCGTGCACGCTCCCGCCGAAGTCGCGCAGGTGCTCAGTGTGCCCATCTCGTTCCTCATCGAGCCGGCCAACCGGCACATGGCGGTGTACCCGGGTGGGCGCACCGGGCCGGCGTGGGCCCTCGACGACGACCTGCTCCTGTGGGGTTTCACCGCCGGTGTCGTCGACCGGCTTTTGGAGCTCTCCGGCCTCAGTCGCCCGTGGGATCACGACAACCGCCTTCCCGTACCGGCGCGCTACATCAGGCCCGAGTCATGACCGGGGCGACGGCGCTCGACGTCGTGCTCGGCGTGGTGCTGCTGCTGTATGCCGTGTCGGGGTTCCGCATGGGGCTGCTCGTCGGGGCGTTCTCGCTGGTCGGGTTTCTCGCCGGCGGGTTCGTCGGGCTGAGCCTGCTGCCGCGCCTGCTCGAGATGTGGCCGTGGGCCGCAGCGAACGAGGTGCCATCCCGCGTACTGCTCGTGGGCGGGGTGTTCGTCCTGGCTCTGGTCGGACAGCGCCTGCTGGTCAGGGTTGGTGCTCGGCTGCGCTCCCGGGTGACCGCGCCGCCGGCTCGTGCCGTCGACGCCGTGCTCGGTGCGGCGGCGAGTCTGCTCGCCGTTGCGCTGCTGGTGTGGGTCGTCGCGGACGGCTTGCGCGGAGCGACAACGACGCCTCTGGCCCGGGCCATCGGTGGCTCACGAGTGCTGCAGGCCATCGACTCGCTCGTCCCATCCCAGGCCGGCAACCTCTTCGCGGGGTTCCGCGAGATGCTCGCCCGCGAAGGCTTTCCCAGGGTCTTCGAGGGTCTGGGGAGGGAGCCGATCGCCCCGGCGGCGCCACCGTCCTCTGGTATCGCAGCCGCTCCTGCCGTGGTCAAGGCGAGCGGCTCGGTCGTCAAGGTCGCCGGGGTCGCCGAGGCGTGCCAGCGCGGCCAGGAGGGTAGCGGCTGGGTGGTCTCGCGCGAGCGGGTCGTCACGAATGCACATGTGGTGGCCGGGATCGAGGAACCCACCGTGCAGGCCAGCGGCTCGGCCCGCACCTTGCGCGGGAGGGTCGTGGTGTTCGACCCGAGCAGAGATCTCGCCGTCATCGCCGTCCCCGGGCTGCAGGCGCCGGCTCTCCCGCTCAACGGTGACCTGGCCAGCGGTGCCGAGGCCGCGGTGGCGGGATTCCCCCTCGACGGGCCGCTGCGGGTGGACCCCGCTCGCGTCCGGGACACCGTGGTCGCCGTGGGGTCGGACATCTACGGCCGTCCTGGCGTGCGGCGTGAGATCTACTCGCTGTACACGCGGGTGGAGCCCGGCAACAGCGGCGGACCGCTGATCACGAGCGACGGCGCGGTGGCCGGCGTCGTCTTCGCCAAGTCGGTGGATGACGACCAGACCGGCTACGCCCTCACGATGGACGAGGCCCGGCCAGTGCTCGCGGCCGCCCCGGGCGCCTCGACGACCGTGTCAACCGGAGCCTGCACCACCGACTGACCGACGTCAGTGGGCGAGACCGTCGAGCCAGCCCAGCAGCAGCTTGTCGACCTCCTCGGGTGCCTCCTCGGAGAGGAAGTGGCCAGCGCCCTCTACGGTGTGGTACGTGTACCGCCCGCGGACGAACCGGCCGGAACGCTGCGCTGTCGGCTCCAGCACGCAGCCGTCCTGCGCGCCCTGCACGTGCAGGACGGGCACGTCGATGGGCCCCCCGACGCGCCGGTTGAACACCGGTCCGTCCCAGCGCAGCTGGTTGCGTCCGATCCAGCGGTAGTACTCCGCAGCTGAGTGGGCGACGAACGGCAGGGCCATCGCGCCGGCATACCGGCGCACGTCCTGCTCCGTCGGATACTCGCCGCTCGTCCCGGCCCAAGCCGTCATCAACCGCCGCACCTCGTCTTCATCCCGGGGGAGACGCCGTTCGGCTCGGAACGGCCACTGCAGCCCCAGCAGGTATGCCGACGCACGCCGTTGGGCCCGGTTGTACAGGGAGGCCTGGCGCATCACCAGGGGATGTGCCATGGACAGCGCGGCAATGGCTCGCGTGGTGTCCGGCTGTAGGGCCGGCATCGACCACGCGACCCAAGCCCCCAAACCCTGCCCCACGATGACGGCCTGTTCTTCGCCGAGGCTGCGCACCAATGCGGCCACGTCGGCCGTTGAGGTGTAGGTGTCATAGCCCTTGGGGGGCTTGTCTGACGCTCCGTACCCGCGCAGGTCGACCGCCGCAGCCTGGTAGCCGCTCTCCGCGAGCACCGGCAGCTGGTGGTGCCACGTGTACCAGAACTGCGGGAACCCGTGCAGCAGAAGGACAAGCGGGCCCTCGCCTTGGACGGCGACGTGGAAGCGGGCGCCGTTCGCTGCCACCAGTCGGTGCTCCCACGGTCCCTCGATGAGCACCGAGGCGGCGTCGTTCGACACGGGCTTCGCCTTCGCCGGTATGCCGGTCTGGCCCGGCGCCCCGCTCGCCGGCCTGCGCGTGCTCAACCCTAGCGCTTGAGCGCCGCGATG
>JBIOUP010000193.1:0-11946 GCA_044867305.1 Dermatophilaceae bacterium | reverse complement strand
TCCATGAGATTGGCGCCACGAAGACGGAACTCGGCGCTATCCCGGATGTCGTCAAGCACGTGCCAGTCCCATTCGACCGCGATGTGGCCGAGTACGTCACGCTGTTGGACCGATACGCGCTGCAGTCGGGTGCGGTCAACGCGGACATCGGCAACATCAACGACCCGGAGTACGACCAGGAGCGGCTGCGGATGCTGTTCAAGCCGCTCCTGGCCCTGGCCGCGGCGACCGGTCCGTACCTGATCGTCAACTGCGGCCGCCAGGACTGGGCCGACTTCGTCGACGAGGAGACCGACCTGCGCAACATCACGCGGAACCTCACGTTCCTCGGGTCGCTGTGCGCCGACGCCGGCGTCCGGCTCCTTGTCGAGGTGCTGCATCACCGCCGTTGGGTGCACACGGTCGAGCGGGCCAACCGGTTGCTCGAGATGGTCGACCCGTCGGTGTTCGGGCTGCTCTTGGACGTATCGCACGTGGAGGCGTCCAGCGAGGACACCGTCGCGTGGGCCCGGCAGGCCTTCGACCGCGTCGAGCGCGTCCACTTCCGTGACGCCGTACCGGGGGATCTGAACCGCAGCCTAGGCCGGGGACAGGTCGACTTCGCCGGCGTCATCGACACGCTTGAGTCCCGCGGTTTCACCGGCGACTACATTCTCGAGCTCGAGACCCGGGACGTCGAGGAACACGAGCGCGAGGCGGACGCCAAGCGCAGCTTCGAGATGATTGCGTCCCTCCTAGAGGGCTGACATGACCACCATCTACAACGACGCGCAGGAGTTCACCGCGGAGGCGGTCGACGGCTTTGTTGACCTGCACAACCACAGCCTGCGGAAAGTGCCGGGGGGCGTCGTCCGGCGCCGGCGTCCCAAGGCGCCGAAGGTAGCCGTTCTCGTCGGCGGCGGGTCGGGCCACTATCCCGCGTTCTGCGGCCTGGTGGGTCAGGGCTTCGCCGACGGCGCCATTATCGGCAACATCTTCACCTCCCCGTCGACGGCTCAGGCCTACGCGGTGGGCCGCGCGGCCCATAGCGGGGCCGGCGTCATCTACACCTACGGCAACTACGCGGGCGATGTCATGAACTTCGGCCTGGCTGGCGAGAGCCTGAAGGCCGAGGGCATCGACGCGCGCCAAGTCATCGTGACCGACGATGTGGCGTCCTCGCCTGCCGCCGAGCGCGAGAAGCGTCGCGGCATCGCGGGTGACTTCGTCGTATTCAAGGTGATGGGCGCCGCTGCCGAGCGCGGTGACTCCATCGACGAGGTCGAGCGACTCGGCATCCACGCCAACGAACGCACGTTCTCGATCGGCGTCGCGTTCTCGGGCTGCACCTTCCCCGGCGCCGACCACCCGCACTTCACCGTGCCGGACGGAAAAATGGGCTTCGGCCTGGGCATCCACGGCGAGCCGGGCCAACGGGACATCGACTGGGTCCCGGCGCCCGAGCTCGCGCGCCTGCTCGTGGACACACTGTTGGCCGAGCGGCCGGGCGACGCCTCGGGCCGGGTCGGGGTGATCCTCAACGGCCTTGGCCGGACGAAGTACGAAGAGCTCTTTGTGCTCTACCGCTTCGTCGCGCCGCTGCTGCGCGAGGCGGGCCTGACGATCGTGGCCCCGGAGGTCGGCGAGCTCGTGACGAGCCTCGACATGGGCGGCACCTCGCTGACGATCGTCTGGCTGGACGAGGAGCTCGAGCAGCTGTGGCTGGCGCCCGCCGTCACGCCCGCGTTTCGCCGCGGCTCGATGCAGGTCGCGGACGTTACGGACGCCCAGGAGCTCGAGGAGGCCGATGAAGCCGCGCCGGCTGTCGAGCAGGTGGAGGGCGACGCGGAGTCGCGGGCAGTGGCCGCGCGGATCGCCGCCGCCCTTGAGGCGATGCGCGCCAGTCTCGTCGAGGCTGAGGACGAGCTGGGCCGCATCGACGCCATCGCGGGCGATGGAGACCACGGACGTGGCATGGTGCGGGGGGCGACGTTCGCCGCACGCGCAGCGCTGGAGGCGTCCGAGAGGGGCTGGGGCGCGCAAGGCGTCCTGGACCACGCGGGCGACGCGTGGGCTGAGTATGCCGGTGGCACCTCCGGTGTCCTGTGGGGCGCCGGGCTGCGGGGTGTGGGGCGGGTGCTCGGCAACGCCGGCAGACCGGACGCGGACGACGTGGCCAGGGCCGCGCAGGCGTACCTGGACGCCATCGTCGGGCTCGGTAAGGCCGAGGTCGGAGACAAGACGATGGTGGACGCCTTGACGCCTTTCGTCGCCGCGCTCACTGGGGGCCTCGGCGATGGCGCCTCGCTCCCCGAGGCGCTCGCGGCAGCTGTCACCGCAGCCGACGGGGCCGCCCAGGCGACGTCGCGACTGCTGCCCCGGAAGGGGCGCGCGCGACCGCTCGCCGAACGCAGCCTAGGCACCCCCGATCCCGGAGCAGTGTCGTTCGTCATATGCGTGCGCCAGGTCGGCGACACGTTCGTTCAGCAGGAGGTCCAGTAGATGAGGATCGTCGTTGGCGCTGACAGCGCTGGATACGAGTACAAGGAAGCCCTGAAGGCCGATCTCGAAGCCGACCCACGCGTGGACGAGGTCGTGGACGCGGGGGTCGCGGCCAACACCGACGAGACGTACTACCCCAACGTCGCGACGAAAGCGGCCGAGCTCGTCGCCGAGGGCAAGGCGGACCGAGCGCTGCTGGTGTGCGGCACCGGCCTTGGCGTCGCGATGAGCGCCAACAAGGTGGCGGGAATCCGCGCGGTGACTGCGCACGACTCGTTCTCGGTCGAGCGCTCGGTGCTCTCGAACGACGCGCAAGTCCTGTGCTTCGGCCAGCGAGTGATCGGGCTCGAGCTGGCCCGCCGGCTGGCGCGCGAGTGGCTGTCCTACGAGTTCGACCCGACATCCTCCTCACAGCCGAAGGTGCAGGCGCTCATCGACTACGAGGCCACGCACCAGTAAGCAGGGCGGCAAGCAGGCGCCGACGTCCTACCGGGCCGCCGCGGCCTACCTTCCTCGCGTCCAGCTAGCGTCGACGCCTGCGTCACGCGGCGGGCCGGCGCCGATAGGTCCCCCGGCGTCGAGTTCCCGATCATCGCGCGCCTCTGAGCACTCCGGCATACGGTTACGCCTAGGCACGAGTGCCGCATAGCGGGGCGAAAGGAGGAACTGTGGCGGAGGAGCTGTGGCGCCAGGGCGCGTCCGAGCTGGCGGGGCTCATCCGCACGCGCCAGGTGACGAGCCGTGAGGTGCTCGAGGCGCACCTGGAGCGGATCGAGGCGGTCAACGGCGCGCTCAACGCGGTCACGGTGACCCTGTCCGAAGCCGCGCTGGATGCCGCAGACCGCGCCGACGGCGCGATCACCGCTGGCAAGGCTCCGCCCGCGTTGCACGGCGTGCCGTTCACGGTGAAAGAGAACATCGACCTGACCGGATCGGCGACCACCCGAGGGTTGCGGGCTCTGGAGCACGCCGTGCCGGACCGCGACGCTCCTCTCGTCACCCAGCTGCGAGCCGCCGGCGCGATCCCGCTGGCCCGGACGAACATGTGCGACTTCGGGGTTCGCTGGCACACCGACAGCGCCCTGCGGGGGGCGACCGTCAACCCGTGGGCTGCCTCGCGCACGCCGGGGGGCTCGAGCGGGGGTGAGGCGGTCGCGCTGGCCACCGGGATGACGCCGCTGGGGATGGGCAACGACTACGGCGGCTCGCTTCGCGTCCCGGCCCAGTTCTGCGGGATCTGCTCGCTGCGACCCACGCTGGGCCGGGTGCCGCACGCTACGGCGTTCATGCCGCAGGACGTCCCGATCACGCTGCAGCTGATGGCCGTGCAGGGCCCGATGGCAAGGCGGGTGGCCGACCTCCGGCTCGCACTCGAGCACATGTGCGGCGAGGACCCCAGGGATCCGTGGTGGACTCCGACCCCGCTCGAGCGGCCCGACGTCCCCCGCCGCGTCGCGGTGTGGCGTGGTGCCGACGAGCCCGATGTCGCGGCCGGGGTCGACGCCGCGGCCGCCGCGCTCGCCGACGCGGGGTATGAGGTGCAGGACGTCGACCCGCCGGCCGTCGACCGGGCCGCCTGGCTGTGGCGGGACCTCGTCCTCAGCGACTCCCGGCTGATGATGGGCGTGGCACGTCCGATGTTCGGCCCCGACGCCTTGCGGTTCGTCGACACGTTCCACGAGATGCACCCGGAGCTGGACAAGGCCGCATACATGAGGGGGCTCACCGCGCGGCAGGGCTTGGCCCGGTCCTGGAGTCTGTTCCAGGCCGAGCGGCCGCTCGTGCTCGGTCCCGTGTCGACCCGCTCGCCCTTCCCCGTCGGGAGGGACCTGGAGGGAGCGGAAGCGGTCGAGGAGATCGCCGCCAGCCTGCGTCTCGTGGTAGCCGTCAGCCTGCTCGGGCTCCCGGCCGCGGCCGTACCGGTCGGCCTTGCTCACGGGCTGCCGCAGGGCGTGCAGCTCATCGGTCCCCGCTACGGCGAGTCGGTGTGCCTAGAGGCGGCCCAGGCCATCGAGGAGCGGCTCGGGGTGCTCACCCCCATCGATCCGGTCTGAAGCGGGGCAGCCGTCGACGTAGCACCCTCTTCCCAAGCGACAGCCATGAAGCACGAACGAGGAGGTCGGACGACGTGACGGAGCCGTTGTCACGCGAGGATGTGCAGTTCCTGCTCTTTGACTGGTTGGACGTGGCGCAGCTGTGCACGCACGAGCCGTTCACCGACCATGACAGCGAGTCGATCTGTCACGTCCTGGACCTGGGCCGCCAGATCGCGGTCGAGCAGCTGCTGCCGTGCTACGCCGAGCTGGACCGCGACGAACCGGTGTTCGACTCCGGCGCAGTCGTTCTGCCCGCGGCGACCGGCCGGGCCGTGCGGGCGATCGCCGACTCAGGCCTGATGTGGGCGTCGTTCCCCTCGGCCCACGGCGGATCCGATCTGCCGCTCACGGTCTTCGCCGCCGCCAGCGCCTGGCTGGCGGCGGCGAACATCTCCGCGGTGGCCTACCTGGGGCTCACCCGCGGTAACGCAAACCTGCTTCTCGCGCACGGGACTCCCGAGCAAGTCGCGAGGTACGTCGCGCCGATGGTCGAGGGCCGCTTCACCGGGACGATGTGTCTGTCGGAGACCGAGGCCGGATCGAGCCTGGCCGACATCGCGACGTCCGCACAGCGTCAGGGCGACGGCAGCTACCGTGTTCGCGGCTCCAAGATGTGGATCAGCGGCGGCGAACACGACCTCAGCGAGAACATCGTCCACCTCGTGCTCAGCCGCACTGAAGGCGCGCCAGCCGGGGTCAAGGGCTTGTCCCTGTTCGTCGTACCGAAGTATCTCGTTGGCGACGACGGGACGCTGGGCGAGCGCAACGACATCGAGCTCGTGGGCCTCAACCACAAAATGGGCTACCGCGGCACGGTCAACACGGTGCTGTCGTTCGGCGGGGGCTACACGACCCCTGCTGGATCGCCGGGGGCCGTGGGATACCTGGTCGGGCAGGAGGGCGCCGGGCTGTCCTGCATGTTCCACATGATGAACGAGGCGCGGATCGCGGTCGGCACCGGGGCGGCAGCCCTCGCGTATGCCGGGTACCGGTACGCACTGGCCTACGCGAAGGAGCGCCTCCAGGGCCGGCTGGCCTGGGACAAGGACCCCGCTGCCCAACCCGTGCCGATCGTCGCGCACCCCGATGTGCGCCGAATGTTGTTGCGGGCCAAGGCGTACGTCGAGGGCGCGTTAGCGCTGGTGCTGTATGCCGCTCGGCTTGACGACGATGTGCGCCGGGCCACGGGTGACCCTTACCAGGCCGAAGCAGCCCTGTTGCTGGACGTGCTCACGCCGGTTGTCAAGTCGTGGCCGTCGACCTATGGGCTGGTGGCCAACGATCTGGCAATCCAGGTGCTCGGGGGTTACGGCTATACCCGCGATCACCCCGTCGAGCAGCTCTATCGCGACCAGCGTCTCAACCCGATCCATGAGGGCACCCACGGCATCCAGGCTCTGGACCTGTTGGGCCGCAAGCTCACCATGAAGCGGGGCGCCGGGGCTCAGCTGCTGCTGGGGCGCATCGGGGCGACCAGCGCAAGAGCCCGTGCCAAGCACCCGGAGTATGCCGATGCCCTCGATGCCGCGGCGCGCGCGGTTGCCGACGTCACAGCGCGGCTCTGGCGGGACGGCGACCCCGCGACGGCACTGCAGGCAGCCGGGATCTACCTCGACGCGTTCGGGCATGTCGTCGTCGCGTGGCTCTGGCTGGACCAGCTGCTCGCCCTGACCGACCGGCACGACCCTTTCGCCGCCGGGAAACGAGCCGCCGCGCGCTACTTCTACACCTACGAGCTGCCGGTTGCGCTGACTGCCCTGCAGACCACGGCCGCGCCCGGCCGCCTGGTGCTCGATCTCGACCCCGCATGCTTGTGACCCAGCGACCCAGCTAAGTCCGGTGGCGGTCTTCAGGAGCGCGGCGTACCAGGACGTTGCGCCCTGGGAGAACACGGGATGCTGCGCCGGCGCGAAGGCGTTGTCCTGCGCGTGGAGGATGAGGAGGCCCTGGACGCCTATTCGGCGACCATCGTGAGCGTGGCGGCAGCCGTGTTGCCCAGCGTCGCGAGCCTGGCCGTGCGTCACCGTCGCGGTGGTGGCGCCGGTAGCGCCAGTGTTCTCACAACTGACGGCTACCTGCTCACCAGCGCCCACGTCGTCGAGGGCGCCGACCAAGCGACCGCCTCGTTCAACGACGGCACCGAAGTGACCGCCGACGTGACCGGCCGCGACGTGCTGTCGGACCTGGCTGTCCTGCGGGCCCGCGGGGCCGTCCCGCCGCCGGTCACCCACGGGGACGCGGCCCGGCTGCACGTCGGGCAGCTCGTCGTTGCGCTCGGCAACCCGATGGGTCTGGCGGGAAGCGTGACCGCCGGCGTCGTGTCGGCCCTCGGCCGATCGCTTCCGACCCGCTCGGGCCGAGTCATCGACGAGGTGATCCAGACTGACGCGGCACTCAACCCGGGTAACAGCGGCGGGGTGCTCGCCGACAGCCGGGGCCGCATGGTCGGGGTGAACACGGCGGTTGCGGGGGTCGGTCTCGGGCTCGCCGTTCCAATCAACGCGACGACGAAGAGCCTGATCAGCACCCTGATGACGCACGGGCGGGTGCGGCGCGCGTGGCTGGGCGTCGCTGGTGCTCAAGCACCCTTGCCGCCCGCGCTCAGTGCCAAGCTGGGCCGCTCCACCGGCCTGCAGATCGCGCAGGTCATCGCGGACAGTCCCGCTGACCAGGCCGGGCTCAAGCGCGGCGACATTGTCGTGGCCGTCGACGGGGTGCCCTTGGCGACAAGCACCGCCCTGGTGGCGCTCATGGTCGAGGCCGCCATCGGCAAGCGCGTCGAGATCACGGTGTGGCGCAGCGGGGCCATGGTCGATGTCATCGCGCACCCGCGCGAGCTTCGCGACGCTTGAGCCGGCTCACCAATAGCCGCCCGACGAACGGCATACCTGAGCCTCGACACGGGTATGCCGTGCGGCCGGACGCGGCTGCTCACGTCCAGCCTCGCCGTGGGCGCCGGCGCGCAACGTCCTGCGCGAGCTCCACGACGAACCCGTCGGGGTCGGCGACATGCACCGTGCGGTGACCCCAAGGCCGATCGGCCGGCCCACTCAGGATGGCTACGTCGAGCGCTGCCACCCGGCGGGCCTCGGCGTCCACGTCCGACACCATGAAGACAATCTCGGCGGCGGGCCCGGGCCGAACAGTGTGACCGGTCAGCCATGTCGCGCGCCGCGCCTCGTAGAGCGCCAAGCGCGTCTGTCCGGTCGCGAACTCTGCATAGCCGGCGTCCTCGAACTTGAACGGGACGCCGATGACGTCCCGGTAGAACGTGATCGACGCGGTGAGGTCGAAGACGTAAAGGATGACGTATCCGAGACGGTCCACCGCACGAGGCTAGGCGAGTTGAAGTCCCCCATCAGTCCCCAGCACACTGCAGGAATGGACTCAGCAACCCTGGCAAGGGTGCAGGCACCGCTGAAGGAGAGCTACCGATCCGATCCGGAGCGGGCCCGGACGCCGGTATTGGCCCGTGGTGAGGTGGGCGAAGACGGGATCACCTGCATCGTGGATGGCTGGTCGGGTCCGGTGCGCGCCGGACTGCACCCGGCCACCGGCGGTAGCGGCGCCGACGCGTGCTCGGGAGACCTGCTCCTACAGGCGTTGGTCGCGTGCGCTGGGGTTACCCTGCGCAGCGTCGTTACCGCGATGGGCCTGACCTTACGATCGGCGCGACTGCGAGCCGAGGGTATGTTCGACGCTCGGGGCACGCTCGGGATCGACCGCTCAGTGCCAGTGGGTGTGCGGGACATCGTGTTGACGATCGAGCTGGACATCGACGCGGACGACGAGGCGCTGCAGAAGGTGGCCCGGTCGACGGAGCGGTACTGCGTGGTGAGTCAGAGTCTGCGTGATCTGCCGCGGTTCGTGGTACGCCGTGACACGACGGGAAGTGCGGCTGCGGTGGGCGTATAGTCCAGCAGGTCAGAAGGGGACGCACGATGCAACTCGATGTGACGCAAGAGCAGCTGGCGATCGTGGAGGAGTTGGTCAGAGACAAGATCTCCGCTCTGGGCACTGAGATCCGGCACTGTGACAATCCTGACTATCGACAGGGGCTGGTCCAGAAGCGCGAGCATCTGCGACACCTGTCCGCGACGCTCAGTGAGGTCAATGCGAGCGGCGCCAGCAGCGTCTGACGAGCTGGCGGGGCCACGGATCCCTCGTCGACGGGTCGCTATTGGCAATTGCACGGCGCTGCCAAACGTGGGCGATTACGCTCGGTCGGCATGACCGATAGAGGCCCTGAACCTCGACTTCGCACGGCCGCCAGTCGCCCCAACGTCCTGCTGGTCACCACCGACGAGGAGCGTTACCGGCGCCCGCACCTGGACGGGTTTGCCCTGCCGGCGCGGGACTGGCTCGCCCAGCGTGGCACCTCCTTCGAGCGCTACTACGTATCCTCGGCGATGTGCAGCTCGTCGCGGTCGGTCATGTACACCGGCCAACACGTGCCGATCACGCAGATCTTCGACAACGACAACATGCCCTACATCCGGCCGCTTTCCCCGGAGCTGGGCACCCTCGGCACGATGATGCGGGCGGCGGGCTACTACACGGCATACCAGGGTAAGTGGCACCTGTCGAACGCCTACCGCACGGCGGACAACCCGCGATCGACGGCACAGGCCCTGCAGCCCTACGGCTTCTCGGAGTTCAACGACTGGGGGGACATCGACGGCGGGGCCTGGGCGGGTCTGAAGCTCGATCCGGTCATCGCCGGGCAGGCGGTGCGCTGGCTGCGTGAACGCGCACCGGCCGTGGTTTCGCAGCAGCCGTGGTTCATGGCCGTCAACTTCGTCAACCCGCACGACATCATGAGCTACGACTACGGGAGCAGGCGGGCGATCGCCCCCCCGCCGAACCTCGCCGAGGCGGTCCGCGTGAAGCCGCCCGCTGACGTACCGATCTACCAAAAGCTGTGGGACTTCGAGCTACCCGTGACAGCGAGTGACCCGTTGTCCGACGCGCCCCAAGCTGTGCGCGAGTATGCCGGACTGGCCAACGCGATGTTCGGACCCGTCACCGACCCCGAGGCGTGGAGGCTGGGGCTGAACTTCTACCTCAACTGCATTCGCGACGTGGATCGCAGCGTCGCACTTGTGCTCGACGCGCTCGTCGCATCCGGGCAGGCGGACCGGACGGTCGTCGTGTTCACCTCCGACCACGGCGAAATGGCAGGCTCGCACGGGCTGCGCCAGAAGGGCAACCTGGTCTACGACGAGAACTTCCACGTACCGCTGGTGATCTGCCATCCCGACCTCGATGGCGGCGGTCGCACGTCCGAGCTGGGCTCTGCGGTCGACCTCGCGCCGACCATCCTGCAGCTCGCTGGCGTCGACCCGTCGGACCTGCGCGCTGAGTTCGACGGACTCCACGGCCACTCATTGGTCCCGGTTCTCGAGGGCAACTCCGGCGTTCGCGACGGAGTCCTCACGGCGGTCGAGTCCGTGCTGACCTTGGATGCGGGTTTCTGGCGCGCGTTCGGCGACGCCGACGCGCCGGCCCGGGTGCAAAGCGGGGACCTGCGCCCGGACTGGCGCAAGCGGGGGTTCCTTCGCGGCTACACCGACGCCCGCTACAGCTTCGGCCGGTACTTCTCGCCACTCGAGCCGAACCGACCGAAGACCGTCGAGGACCTGCTGCGTGACAACGACGTGGTGCTGTACGACCGGGAAACCGACCCCGACGAAACGGTCAACCTCGCCCGCGATCCCGCTCGCCACGACCTGCTGGCCACCTACCTGACAAAGCTCGAGGCCCTGATCGACGAGGAGATCGGCGCCGACGAACGCCCGTGGGTGACCGAGCGTCCCCTCCTGCTTGGACCCCCACGCTGGCGCGGCGACGCTGCTTGAGCTGGGGTGAGACCATGGCTGTGACCGGACATCGACCCTGGGGGGCGGATGACTCAGCCAGATTCCCAAGCCGCAGGTCTTGGGCACGGCCGCGCCAAGCGCTCCGACGACCTTGACGCCGCCCAGCTCGGCTACGCCCTCACCACCAGGTTCGCTCCGCACATCCAGGCAGCCGCGACCTCGGTTCGGGCTGCAGAGCTCAACCTCGCGGATGCCCGGGAGAAGCTGTCCCTTGCGCGCCAAGCAGCCGAGAACGAGCGCTACCAGGCAGATCGGCTGGTGTTCATGCGGGCCTCGGTCGAGGAGTCCGTGGATGCGCTGACCCGCAAGACGACGCCGAAGAAGGTCAAGGTCGCCTACAACTACCTGTTGGCAAGGGCCGTCGAGCTCGCCGAAGGCGAAGTCGCGGGATACCAGGCGGACGTGGCAGCCGCGCACCGAGAACGCGAGGACAGCGTGCCGGCTTGTCTGGAGGCCGAGCGGCGGGCCGATGACCAGCTGCGAGCGGCTCTGGAGATGCAGGAGCGCGTGCATGCGGCCGAGCGGGCAGCGCGCCAGGGCCTGGCCGTCATGGTCGAAAAGTATGCCGCGCAGCCCGAGTCGGGGGCCTCGGCCTGACGCTCACCGAGCATGTCGCGGACACGCGCGTCAAACCAAAGCCGATGTTTGGCTAGGCATAACCGATGATTTTGGTGATCCGGGCGTATCGGGTACAGTCGGCGCCATGACGCAGGGTGGGCTCGTCCGTCGACGTGAGGTCGACCTGCTGCGCGTCGCGAGCGCCCGCTGTCGGTGAGTAGCGCTTTCGACAACGTAGTCACCTAGACGGGCCGACCAGCCACTGCAGCCGCACCGCCGCGGCATACTCCCAGGGCGGTCCGTCGCGCACGGACTGGACCTGTTATGCAGAACATCCTTCTCCTTGCCTGGTCGGGCTGGGCGCCCAGCTGGTCGATGGCAGCCTGGGCATGGCCTATGGCGTCACCTCGACAACCCTCCTGCTCGCGGTGGGGACCTCTCCCGCCGCAGCATCGGCGACCGTCCACCTCGCCGAGATCGGCACCACATTGCTTTCTGGTGCGGCCCATTCACGGTTCGGCAACGTCGACTGGCGGGTGGTCTTGCGCATTGGCGGACCTGGGGCGGTGGGCGCTTTCCTCGGCGCGACGTTTCTTTCCAGCCTCTCCTCGGAGGCTGCGGCGCCGATCATGGCGCTCATCCTGCTCGTGCTCGGCGGCTACGTTCTGGTTCGGTTCACCGTCGCCGGCCTCAGCCCGGAGCACCTCGGCAAGCCGCTGCGCAAACGCTTCCTCGTCCCCCTGGGGCTGGTCGCCGGGTTCGTCGACGCTACGGGCGGCGGCGGCTGGGGGCCGGTCGGCACCCCGGCCATCCTGGCCAGCGGTCGCCTCGAGCCGCGCAAGGTCATCGGCTCGATCGACACAAGCGAGTTCCTCGTCGCGGTGGCCGCCAGCATCGGGTTCTTCTTCGGAATCGGCGCAGCCGGCGTGAAC
>JBIOUP010000192.1:0-7469 GCA_044867305.1 Dermatophilaceae bacterium | reverse complement strand
GCCGGCCGAAGTCGAAGATGAACGAGCCCCACTCCTTGTGCCAGCCCCTGCGCCAGTCGCCGTGCTCGTAGGTGGGCTCGCCGTCGAAGCGGGCCAACCCCCACTGGTCGGTGGCGAAGTGGCCGGGCACCCAGTCGAGGATGACCCCGATGTCGTTGCGGTGCAGGTAGTCGACCAGCAGCCTGAACTCGTCGGGCGTCCCCCATCTCGAGCTCACCGCGTAGTACCCGGTGACGTGGTAGCCCCATGACGGCACGTACGGGTGCTCCATGACCGGCATGAACTCGACGTGGGTGAAGCCCAGGTCCTTGACGTAGTTGACGAGGTGCTCGGCGAGGTCGCGGTAGGTGTGCCCCTGGCGCCAGGACCCGACGTGGACCTCGTAGATGCTCATCGGCCCGTCATGCGGGTTGCGCCCCATCCGTCGCTGCATCCACTCCTCGTCGCCCCACTGGTACTGCGACTGGTAGACGACCGACGCCTGCTTCGGCGCGACCTCGCTGTACTGGGCCATCGGGTCGGCCTTGAGGCGCACGTGGGTGTCCCGGCCCCGGACGGCATACTGGTAGTTCATCCACTCGCCCGCGCCGGGGACGAACAGCTCCCACACCCCCGAGGGCGAGAGCATGCGCATCGGGTGCGATATCCGGTCCCAGCCGTTGAAGTCGCCGACGACATGGACCGCGGTGGCGGCCGGTGCCCATACCGCGAACGCCACGCCGCGCACCACCCCGAGGGGCCCTTCGTAGGTCTGCACGTGGGCGCCGAGCACCTTCCACAGCTGCTCGTGGCGGCCCTCGTTGAACAGGAAGCGGTCCATCTCACCGAGGGTCGGGGCGAACCGGTACGGGTCGTCCTGTTCGTGCTCGATGCCGTCGTCGTAGGCCACGAGCAGGCGGTAGTCCTGGCTGGTGCTGACCTCGGTAGTGGTGCCTGACCAGACCCCGCCGCGCACGTGGGGCAGGTCGAGGATGCGGCCGTCCTGCAGCTTCGCGCGCACCGACCGGGCCAGCGGACGGTATGCCGTGACGGTGAGGCCACCGGGGCCGAGATGATGACCCAGCAGATCATGCGGCTGCGAGTGGCGTCCGTCCAGGAAAGCCGTGATGGCGCTCTCGTCGGCGACCATGGGGGTGGTTGTGAGAGTGGTCATCTGGCTCCTTCGCGGATGGGCCCTCGGCGAATGGACAAGGCGGTCGACGGCATGGACGGGGATCCCGACCCAGCTCGGGCGGTTTCGGGCTTCGTAGCCGACCTCGTACAAGGCCTTGTCGAGCTCGAGGACGCGCAGCAGCTGCTTCGCCGGCGGTGTTCCCACCACCTCTGCACCGTAGCCCTGAAGGAACGCCTCGCGGCAGGCGGATGCCCACTCACCGCTCGCGTCTCCTGAGGACGTCGCCTCGACCGATGCGGCGGCGTACTCGAACGAGCGCAGCATGCCGGCCACGTCACGCAGCGCGAGGTCCGGCTGCACGCGTTCGTGGAGGGGGCGCAACGGTTCGCCCTCGAAGTCCAGCGCAAGCCAACCGTGCTCGCCCACATGCATGACCTGACCTAGGTGGTAGTCACCATGTACCCGTTGCAGCGGCGGCCAGTCCTGCCAGTCGAGCCCTGAGAGCAACCGCTCCAGCTCCGCCCGGTGGGCGGCGACTCCGGGCACGACCTCGGCCGCGGAGCGGAACCGCTGGCGCACCGAGCCGGAGACCCGCTCGAGGTCGGTCTCGGTCGCGGGTCTCGTGGGGAACGCCCGAGCCAGGTCGCCGTGGATGCGCGCAGTCATCGCGCCCAGCTCCCTTGCGGGAGTGGTGAAGTCGGTGCCGTAGGTGGCTGCCCGCAAGGCCACCCGCCAAGCGTCCTCGACACCGGGCAGGAAGGTCTGCGCAGAGGCGATGTACCCGGGGACGGCGGCGCCGGCCCACCTCGCCTGCGCGCTACCCCGGGGGGCGGGCACGTCGCGTGAGCCGACGTCGGAGAGCCGGACCGGCACCTCGACGTCGGGATTGGCCCCGGGGGCGAGGATGCGGAACACCTTGACGATGACCGGTTCCGCGCCCTCGAGCTCACAGATGACCGACGTGTTGGACTGCTCGCCGCGCAGCACCGACGCGTGCACGAGCGTCGGCACCGGGCCGTCGGCTTCGGGCACGAGCACGTCGCCGAGGAGGGTGCGGACGTATGCCTGGTCGTGCGGCCCGTCGTAGACCCAGCCGCGCCCGTCCGGCGCGTCCTCGATCCACGTGACGAAGGCGGCCTCGCCGTCGCTGAGGGGGCGCTCGTGGTAGGTCAGCGGCACCTGGTACACCACCGGCGGGGTGGTCGCCTCGTCCGCGACGAGGACCACTTCGATCCCCACCCGCTCGTCTGGGTCTTCGCGGCGCCAGCCGCCCACCCGGCGAAGGATCGGCACGTGGCCTTTGCCGGCATACCAGCGCTGGCCGGACATCCAGCCGGGGAGGGCCGCATCGACCGACCGAGCGACGCTGCCGCCGGGGCCGCTCATCGGCGGCGCTCGCTCATTCTGGCTCCTCCTTGGACAGGCGCAGCCAGAAGAAGTCGCGCGAACCCATGGTGAGCGTCATCGTGGCATCGTCACTGACCCGGGGAAACCCGCTGCCGCCGAAGAGGTCGCGGACCCAGCGACCGGCATACTCACGGGGCAGCTGCACGGTGCCGGCCTGCGGCCGCGAGGACAGGTTCGCCACACAGAGCGCCACCCGCGCCCCCCACTCCACCGCCTCCGAGAAGCGCAGGTAGGCGAGGATCGCCCCGTTGGTCGTCGGGCACACCGAGAAGTCGCCGAGACTGAAGACCGGGTGGGAGCGGCGGATCTGGAGCATGCCGCGGACCCAGTGCAGCAGCGAAGAGCCGTGTGCCATCTGCGCTTCGACGTTGACGTTGTTGTAGTGGAACACCAGCGAGGAGATGACCGGCAGGTAGAGCTTGCCCGGGTCGGCGGCCGAGAACCCCGCGTTGCGGTCGGGTGACCACTGCATGGGGGTGCGCACGGCGTCGCGGTCGTGCAGCCAGATGTTGTCACCCATGCCGATCTCGTCGCCGTAGTACAGGCACGGCGAGCCGGGCAGGGACAGCAGCAACGCGTGGATGAGCTCGATTTCGGGGCGGCTGTTGTCCAGCAGGCAGGCCAGGCGGCGGCGGATGCCGATGTTGGCGCGCATCCGCGGGTCAGGCGCGTACCAGCCGTACATGGCGGCCCGCTCCTGCGGGCGGACCATCTCCAAGGTCAGCTCGTCGTGGTTGCGCAAGAAGGTGCCCCACTGCCCCGTCGAGGGGATCTCGGGGGTCTCGTCGTAGACCGAGACGATGGGGCCGGCCTTCTCGTCGCGCAACGCGTAGTACAGCCGGGGCATGATCGGGAAGTGGAAGCACATCTGGCACTCGGGTGCCGCCTCGGAGCCGAAGTAGTCCACGACCTGATCGGGCAGCTGGTTGGCCTCGGCGAGCAGGACCCGCCCGGGGAACTCCTCGTCGACCATGGCCCGCAGCCGGGCGAGGAACTCGTGGGTCTTGGGGTGGTTCTCGCCGTTGTGCCCGTCCTCCTCGAACAGGTAGGGGACGGCGTCGAGCCGGAAGCCGTCGATGCCCAGGTTCATCCAGTACCGCACGATGTCGAACATCTCCTGCTCGACCTTGGGGTTCTCGAAGTTGAGGTCGGGCTGGTGGGAGAAGAAGCGGTGCCAGAAGAACTGGCGGCGTACCGGGTCGAAGGTCCAGTTGGACACCTCGGTGTCCACGAAGATGATCCGGGCGTCGGAGTACAGCTCGTCGGTGTCCGACCACACGTAGTAGTCGCCGTACGGCCCCGCCGGGTCGGAGCGGCTGGACTGGAACCACGGGTGCTGGTCAGACGTGTGGTTCATCACCAGGTCGGTGACGATGCGGATGCCGCGGGCGTGGGCTTGCGAAACCAGCTCCTTGAACTCGGGCAGGGTCCCGAACTCTTGTAGGACCGCGGTGTAGTCGGAGACGTCGTACCCGCCGTCGCGCAGCGGGGAGGCGTAGAAGGGCGGCAGCCAGATGCAGTCGATGCCCAGCCACTGCAGGTAGTCAAGCCGGTGGATGAGCCCGGTGAAGTCACCCGAGCCGGACCCCTTGGAGTCGCCGAAGGCCCGCACGAGGACCTCGTAGAACACCGCCTTCTTGTACCACAGAGGGTCCCGACGCAGCCCGGGCTGGGCGAGGTTGAGTCCCTGCAAGGCTAGTAGCTCCCGACCTCGAGGATGTGGACGGGCTCGAAGTCCGGGCCGAGGCGGACGTAGTTCTGCTCACGCCAGTGCCACACCTGGTCGGTGACCAGGTCGTGCACTGGCATGGCCGATGACCACTCCAGGCCGATGGCCGGCATATCCAGGCGCACCAACGTGCTTCGGGTGCCATGCGGGTCGAGGTTGGCGACCACGATGATCGTGTCGGGCTTGCCACCCACGACGCGGGTCTTGGAGTAGCACAGGAAGTTCTCGTCGTCGACGTGGTGGAAGCGTAGGTTGCGCAGCCAGTGCAGCGCAGGATGCGCCTTGCGCACCCGGTTGAGCATGGTGAGGTAGGAAGCCAGCGAGCGCCCGGCTTTGCGGCCTCCGGGCTCGTAGTCGACCCAGCGCCGGTTCTTGTACTCGTACTTCTCGTTGTCGATCTGCTCCTCGACGCCAGGCCGTGCCACGTGCTCCATGAGCTCGTAGCCGGCGTAGATGCCGTACGTCGGCACGAGCGTCGCGGCCAGCGCGGCGCGCAGCTTCCAAGCTGTGGGTCCGCCGTACTGCATGAACGGCGTGAGGATGTCGTGGGTCGTGGGCCAGAACGCCGGACGCATATATGCCGCGGCGTCACCCGCGAGCTCCTCGCAGTACTCGCGCAGCTCCCACGCCTGGTTACGCCACGCGTAGTAGGTGTAGGACTGCTGGAAGCCCGCCTTGGCCAGCGTGTGCATCATGGCCGGGCGGGTGAATGCCTCGGAGAGCCAGATGACGTCGGGATGCTCCCGCGCGACGTCGGCGATGAGCCACTGCCAGAACTCCACCGGTTTGGTGTGCGGGTTGTCGACCCGGAAGACCTGCACCCCGTGGTCGATCCACACCTGGATGACCCGGCGGACCTCGGCATACGCCCCACGCGGGTCGTTGTCGAAGTTGAGCGGGTAGATGTCTTGGTACTTCTTGGGCGGGTTCTCGGCGTGGGCGATGCTGCCATCGGCCCGCATCGTGAACCACTCGGGATGCTCGGTCACGTACGGATGGTCCGGGGAGCACTGCAGGGCGATGTCCAAGGCCACCTCGAGGCCGAGGCGCCGCGCCTCGGCGACGAACGCGTCGAAGTCCTCGAACGTGCCGAGGTCCGGGTGGATCGCGTCGTGCCCGCCTTCGGCGGAGCCGATGGCGTAGGGGCTCCCCGGGTCCCCGGGTTCGGCGGTCAAGGTGTTGTTGCGGCCCTTGCGGGCGGTCTGACCGATGGGGTGGATGGGGGTGAGGTAGACCACGTCGAAGCCCATCCTGGCGATCGCGGGCAGGCGCTTCATGGCGGTGCGGAAGGTGCCCGTCATCCACTGGCCGGTAACCGGGTTTCGCCAGGCTCCCTCCGAGCGAGGGAAGATCTCGTACCAGGCACCGTAGAGCGCACGCTCCCGCTCGACCAGCAGCGGGTATGCCGGTGTGGTGGTGAGCAGCTCACGCAGCGGGTACGCGGCGAAGACCGCGTGCACCGGTGGCGAGGTGGCCGTCCGCAGCCGGTCGAGCGAGGGGCGAGTCTGGTCACGCAGAGCCGCGAGGGCCTGCTCGAGCGGTGACCGATCGGCGTTCGCCGGCACCGCAGCCAGCGCCTTGTCGATGACCCGGGCACCTTCGGCGAGCATGAGCTCTTCGTCGACGCCGGCCTCCACCTTGATGGTGCCGTCGTGCACCCACGTGCCCCACGGGTCAGACCAGCCCTCGACCCGGTAGCTCCACCAGCCTGTCCGGTCCGCGCTCACACTGGCCTGCCATTCGGACAGGCCGGGGTTGACGTTGGCCATGGGGTAGTAGTGCTCCTGGCCCTGCGGGTCGGTCAGGATCACGTTGGCATTGACCGCGTCGTGCCCTTCGCGGAAGACCTGGGCCTGCACGAGGAACTCCTCGTCGACGACCGCCTTGGCCGCGCGCTGCCCACAGTCGACGCACGGGCGGACGTTGACGATGGGGATGCGACCGACCGGCGTGACGAACGGCGGGAGTGGGTTGCCTGGCCCGGGGGAGGGCTCAGGGCCGGTCGCCGCTGCCCGGGAGCCAGCCGGCGGATGGCCGTCGGCGCGGTCGGGCTGGTGGTCCGACGGAGCGGGCACTGAGACTGCGGACGTGACGCTGCCGGTGGCAGCAGGCGTGGCGGTCACGCTCCGACGCTACTCGGTTCGTACCGCTTGCACCTCCCCCGCCCGTCATGCCGGGCCACGCCCTATAGTCAGCCCGGTGAAGGCCATCCGTCGGTTCCACGTCCGCACCGTTTTGCCGGAACCTATCGCCGCGCTCGGGGAGCTCGCCCTCAACCTGCACTGGTCCTGGCACCCCCAGACGCGCGAGCTGTTCCAGAGCATCGACCCAGCGGCCTGGGAGCGCGTGCGGCATGACCCGAGCCGGCTGCTCGCGCGCCTCTCGTCCGAGCAGCTCGAGCGCCTCGCGGGGGACGCCGAGTTCGTGGCCCGGCTGCGGGACGCGAGCGACGCGTTGACCCACTACCTCACCCAGGACCGCTGGTACCAGGGCTGGGCAGCCGAGCAGGACAGCAAGGTCGGACGGATGGCCAAGTCGCGCGCGCCCAGGGCGATCGGCTACTTCAGCCCCGAGTTCGGGATCACGCACGTGTTGCCGCAGTACTCCGGGGGCCTGGGCATCCTGGCCGGCGACCATCTCAAGGCCGCCTCCGACCTCGGCGTGCCCATCGTTGGCGTGGGGCTCTTCTACAAGACCGGCTACTTCAGGCAGTCGCTCAACAGGGAGGGCTGGCAGCAGGAGGAGTACCCGGTCCTGGACCCGGACGGGCTGCCCCTCGCGCTGCTGCGTGAGCCCGACGGCCGACCGAGCGTGGTCGAGCTGCGCTTGGCCGGAGGACGGCTGCTCAAGGCCCACGTGTGGCGGGCCCAGGTGGGCCGGGTCCCCTTACTGCTGCTGGACTCCGACGTGCCCGGCAACGACGAGGTCGCCCGCGGCGTCACCGAGGCGCTCTACGGCGGCGGCGGGGACCGGCGTCTGGAACAGGAGCTGTTGCTGGGCATCGGTGGCGTGCGCGCGTTGCGGATCTGGTCGCGCCTGAGCGGTGCGCCGGAGCCGGAGGTCTACCACACCAACGAGGGCCACGCCGGCTTCCTTGGCGTCGAACGCATCTCGGAGCTGGTGACCAAACAGAAACTGACCTTCGACGAGGCTCTGGAAGCCGTCCGAGCCTCTACCGTCTTCACCACCCACACCCCTGTGCCAGCGGGCATCGACCGC
>JBIOUP010000191.1:0-3864 GCA_044867305.1 Dermatophilaceae bacterium | reverse complement strand
CCATCGTGTATCCGGGGACGCCAGCTGCCTTGGCCATGTGCGAACGGTACTTCGCCGTAGCCTCGGGACTCACCGGGTGCTCAACGTGAGCAAGGGCACGCTCGCGCGAGTATGCCGGTAGGCCCGTCACTCGGGCAGGATCCCCGGTGAGGCGGCGCGAGAGCCAGGGTGGACGGCATACCGTCGAGACGGCGCGGAGCGACCGCGGCGAGACAAAGGAGTGAGGATGCAGTTCGGGCGCAGCTACGAGGAGTTCGAGGTGGGGGCGGTCTACCGGCACTGGCCCGGCAAGACGGTGACCGAGTACGACGACCACCTGTTCTGCCTGCTCACTATGAACCACCACCCGCTGCACATGGACGTCAACTACGCCGGCAAGACCACCCAGTTCGGCAAGAACGTCGTCGTCGGCAACTACATCTACTCGCTGCTGTTGGGGATGTCGGTGCCGGACGTGTCCGGGAAGGCCATCGCCAACCTGGAGATCGAGTCGCTGCGGCATGTGGCGCCGACGTTCCACGGCGACACGATCTACGGCGAGACGAAGGTGTTGGACAAGTGGGAGTCGACCTCCAAGGACGACCGGGGCGTGGTCTACGTCGAGACCAAGGGCTACAACCAGGACGGCACGCTGGTGTGCGTGTTCCGGCGCAAGGTCATGGTGCCAAAGGACAGCTACTTGGCCGAGCGTGGCGGCGAGCAGCCCGGCCGGCCGGAGCTGGTGGAGCCGCCGGCCTAGCCCTCACGTCCTTCACGGCCTTCACGTCCCTCCCGTCCATTCCCGTTCCCCTCCCGCTGCGGAAACCGTGTACAGCCCCCGGTTGTCACCGGGTGGCAGCGACGATTTCCGCAGCCATACGTGGCTCGTTATCCACAGGCAGGGGTATGCCGTCGTGTTCGGCGCTCCGGAGCGCCACGCTTGCGCCATGGACGAGCTATTGACCATCCGACTCGCTGCCCAGGACGGGGTCGCCAGTGCCGCGGACCTCCATGATGCGGGGGTCTGCGAGAGCAGCGTTCGGACCGCGGTCCGCCACGGCGATCTGATCCGGGTAAGACGGGGCGCTTACGTTCTCGGAGCGCTGTTCCGGAAAGCCCATCCTGACCGCCGATACCGCCTGAAGGTCGCGGCGGTGCTGCGTACGCGGCCTCACGACGCGGCCAGCCACCACGCCGCACTGGCAGTTCACGACCTGCCGCTGTTCGGGTGTGACCTTCGCCGGATAGACACCGTGGGCACCGTGGCGAAGACGATCGCGCGGTCTGGACTGGTCGTGCACCCGGTGGGGGGCAGCCAGATGGCGGCGCTCGATGGGGTGAGGGCGGTTGCTGTGGCGGATGCCATCGTCCAGACGACGTGCACGACCGGCATTAGATCGGGCGTCGTGGCAGCCGACGCGGCGGTGCGGATGAGGCGCTGCGCGCTGGAGTCGGTCTCCGAAGCCGCCGACCGACTCGGAGTACGTGACGCCCCACGACTGACCAGACTGCTGGGCCTGGTCGACCCGCTGGCCGAGTCGCCCGGCGAGTCGCTGACTCGCGTGCTCCTACGAACAACCGGTCTTCGCGTGCGCAGCCAGGTCCGCATCTCGGATGCCCACGGTCGGGTCGCCAGGGTCGACTTCCTCGTTGGTGAGAAGGTCGTCGTGGAGTTCGACGGCGAAGTCAAGTACACCGGCAACGACCCCAACGCCCTCTTCCTGGAGAAGCAGCGCGAAGACTGGTTGCGAGAGCTCGGCTATGAGGTGGTGCGCGTGGTGTGGTCGGATCTCGCTGATCCGAGGCGGCTCGTGGCCCGGGTTCGGGCAGCCATGACTCGGGCCGCTCGCCGTGCCTCGTGACGAGGCGGCTGAAAGAGCCGGCTCCACGTCGGCGACTCCCGACCGTTGGCCCGCGCCTCCGGCGCGCGCGCATGTCTGCGGAAACCGTCAGCCGCCTCGGTTATAACCGGGTGCTAGACACGGTTTCCGGGGCCGGTGGCGGTTTCCGGGGCTGGTGACGGCTTCGATGGCCCGCCAGGCTGAGTCCGCACCCAATACGCTGGCGACCAATGAACGAGGACCGCTCGACCACGCCAGAGGCGGCTAAGACCTCGGTCGAGCGCTTGATGTTCTTCTCCGACGCCGTCGTCGCAATCGCGATGACGCTGCTTGCCATCGACCTGCCGGTTCCGCCGAGCACCTCGCGCGAGGAGTTGTTCGGGTACGTCAACGAACACCTCGGTGAGTACCTCGCGTTCCTCATCAGCTTCGCCGTCATCGGCACCGGCTGGCGCGGCCACCACCGGTTGTACCGCTACGTCATCGACGTGACTCCGCGGCTGCGCTCGGTCAATCTCTACTGGCTGCTGATGATCGTGCTGACGCCGTTCGCGACCCGGGTGCTCTTCGCTGGGGAGGATACGACCGACTCGGACTTCCCGTACCGCTTCGGCTTCTACGCGCTGGTGCAGACCCTCGGCTGGGGGATGATGCTCTGGCAGGACCACATCATCGAGCGGGGCGGGCTGCTGCAGGCGCAGACTCCGCCAGAGCTGCTGGTCGTGTCCAAGGCGCGCAACGCTGCGGTCGCGTTGACCTTCCTGGTCTCGATCCCGATCGCGTTCGTCATCGGCCAATGGGCGTTCGTCATCTGGGGGCTGATCATGCTGACGGTCCCGATCGCCATCCGCATGCAGGGCCGCCGCCACCCCGAGCTCGACCTGGACAGCTGACCCGGCATGCGCATCGACCTGCACGCCCATTCCACGGCCAGCGACGGCACTGACAGGCCCACCCAGCTCGTGCACGCGGCTCAGGCGGCAGGCCTGGACGTTGTCGCGCTCACTGACCACGACACGACCTCCGGCTGGCCGGAGGCGACCGCGGCAGCCCAGGTCGCCGGCATGACGCTGGTTCCCGGAATCGAAATCTCCTGTCAACGGGACGGGCGCTCCATCCACCTGCTCGGCTACCTGCTCGACCCCACCCGCGCAGGCTTCGCCACCGAGCTCGACCGCATCCGGGCGGCGCGCGCCACCCGCCTGGAGCGCTCCGTCGAGGTTCTCGCGGCGGCCGGCATACCCGTCACGTATGCCGAGGTGCTGGCTCAGGTGCCTCCCGGAGCAACCCCTGGCCGCCCGCACATCGCCGACGCGCTCGTCGCATCCGGCGTAGTCGGGCACCGCGATGAGGCGTTCGCCCGGTGGCTGCACAACGACAGCCCGTTCTACGTGCGCCACTACGCCCCTGACCCGCTCCAGGCGGTCGAGATGGTGCGCGCCGCGGGCGGGGTGGCGGTCCTGGCGCATCCGTTCAACGGCATGCTCCAGCGCCTGGTGCCAGCCGAGTTGGTCGCTGAGCTGGCTCGGGACGGCCTGGCCGGCATCGAAGCGCACCACGAGGACCACGACGAGTCCGCTCGCCGCCGCGCGGTTGCTCTTGCAGGCGACCTGGGCCTGCTCGTCACCGGGTCAAGCGACTACCACGGCAGCGGCAAGACCAACCGGCTCGGGCAGGACACGACCGATGCAGCAGTCCTCGAACAGATCGCGCGAGCGGCAACCGGGACAGCGGTTGTCAAACCCTAACCGGGACACCGGTTGGCAGAGTCGCGCCCCAGGGTCGTCGTGGTGGCTGGGGAGCCGGTACAGGGCACGTTCGGCGGTAGGCCGATGCCGCGGGTACGCCGCGAGCCCGTCCCGCTTGCTCGCCTGGCCGGACTGCGCCCGGGACTACCGGTCGACGGGACATTTGCCGAGATAGGCGCCGACGCGGCCAGGTTCGCGCCCCGCGTGTCACCGTTGTGCCAGTGGTGCGACTACCGTGCCAACTGTCCGCAGGGGCAACAGGCCGGACCGGAGAAGTCGTCGTGGGCGGCGCTTGA
>JBIOUP010000190.1:0-10957 GCA_044867305.1 Dermatophilaceae bacterium | reverse complement strand
GGTGAGATCGGGACGCTGGCCGCCTTGTCGGATGCTCACATCTGTTATCTGGGCGATGAGGCCAAGACGGCCGAGACGTTCCGCGTCATCGGCGGCGAGCGCTACGTCGTGCCCGGTGACCTCGCCTCGATCGACCAGGACGGCTGGGTCACTTTCCACGGTCGGGGCAGCCAGGTGATCAACACCGGCGGGGAGAAGGTGTTCGCCGAGGAGGTCGAGAACGTCGTGCGCCGTCACCCCAGCGTCGAGGACGCCATGGTCGTCGGCGTCCCCGACCCACGGTGGGGCCACCGGGTCGCCGCCGTCGTGGCGCTGCGGCCCGGCACATCCTTGACCCTCGAGGAGCTGCGCGACCACGTCGGCGGCGAGCTGGCCGACTACAAGCGCCCTACCATGCTGGTCATTGAGCCCTCGCTGCAGCGCAGCCCCTCCGGCAAGGCCGACCTGCGTTGGGCAAAGCGCGTGGCAACAGACACCGCGAGTCAGGCCTGAGCCCTCGTTGGGCGGCCAGACCTAGGCGCGCAGCCCTTGGGCGATCTCCGCCAGGGCCTGGGTGAGCTCCACCCTGGGAGTCCAGCCCCACTGGTAGGCGCGTCCGACCAGGATGCGTCCGGTCCACGCGGGAGCGTCATCCCACACGGAATCGAGGCCGAGGGCCCCAGTGACCGTCCCGTAGTAGTCGCGGGCTGTGGCCGTGCCTGCTGCTACGTTGACGGCGGTGCAGCTGCCCGCGACCGGTCCTCGTTCGGGGTCGGCCGATGAGCGCACGCGACCGGAGACCACGTCGGCGGCGAGGGCGGCTAGGTCGTTGACGTGAACCCACGGGAAGCTTTGCCAGGGGACGGCGTGGCGAGCCGCGGGGTCGTCGCGGAGCAGGGCCGGCCGCAGCGAGTTCCACATCGAGCTCGGCCCGGGGCCGAGGATCGCCGGGGGACGCAGCAGGATGCGGGTGACCCCCTCGACTGCGGCCAGCGCAGCGTCGGTGTCGCGCTTGGTCACCGCGTACGCGTTGGCGTCGTCGGCAACCAACGGCGATGCCTCATCGACATCCCCGACCCCGGGTGAACGGTCGTAAACGGCAGCAGTGGAGATGTGGACCAGGCGCAGCACCCCGGCGTCGCGGGCGGCCCGAGCCAGAACCGGCGTACCCTCGACCGAGATCCGTTGCTGGGTCTTTGGGTCCGCGCCCATCGGGTGAACAGCGGTGACGACGGCCGTCGCGTCCTCAACGAGCGCCGTCGCGAGCCCTGGGTCGTAGAAGTCACCGACCCACTCCTGCACGCCGGCGAGCGCCGGGGCCGTGCCGGCGCGTCGCACAAGCGCACGGACGCCCGCCCCCATGTCGACAAGCGCCGCGCAGATGGCGGAGCCAACCAGACCGTTTGCTCCGGTGACCACGATGAGGGGCATCTGCGCGCCCGACGCACTCATGCCGCCACTCTCGCACGGGCCACCTGCGCGGTATGCCGGGTGCCGGCGTGAGGGGCCCCGATCCCTGGCTAGGGATCGCGTTCGCAGCAGGCCGCCGCCACCCCGACAGTCAGAGCGCGCGCAGGTCGCTACCCGGACCGGCTAGTGCTGTTCGGCCGGGTCGGAGTCGGCAGCCTCCTTGGTCGCGTGCACCGTCCCGTGCGGATGCTCTGGCGGCGCGTACAACGAGTAAACCTTGAGTGGCTCGCTGCCGATGTTGGTCACGTTGTGCCAGGAGCCCGCTGGCACCAGGATCACCCAGTCGTCGGTCACGGTGCGGTCGAACGACAACTCGTCCTTGGCGGGACCCATCTGCACCCGCCCGGTGCCCTCCTCGACGCGCAGGAACTGGTCGTGGTCGTCGTGGACCTCTAGGCCGATGTCGTGGCCCGGCTGGATCGCCATGACGGTCAGCTGCAGGTTGGTGCCGGTCCAAAGCGTGGTCCGGTAGGTGTCGTTCTGCAGCGTGGCCGCCTCGATGTCAACGACGAACGGGTCGGGGCCGTGGTCGGTCGGGTCGGGCATGCTCGAGCGCCTCCTGTGCTGGGCGGGTCACCCCGCGTCGATGGGTCCAGTGTTACAGCCGGTCCAGCAGCTGCGTCGCCACCTGGTCGGGCGACGGCATACCGGCGATCTCCTCGCGCAACAGCGCCGCGGCGGCCCGCTCCGGGCAGTCCCCGAGCAGCGCGGCCACGGCCTCGCCCACCGCACCGGGAACCATGGCGTCCTTGCGGATTCCACGCCCAACCCCAGCCGCCTGCACCGAGCCGGCGTTGACGAACTGGTCAGCTCCTTGCGGCAGAATCACTTGGGGTATGCCGTGTGCCGCCGACTGCAGCATGGTGCCGGCGCCGCCGTGGTGCACGATGACGTCGACGGTTGGCAGCAGCGCGGCCTGCGGCAGGTAGCGGGACACGTGCACATTGGCGGGGAGCTCGCCGAGCAGCTCGGGGTCGCCGGCCGGCCCGCAGGCGACGACGACCTCGGCGCCCAGCGCCGCAGACTCGAGGGCGGCCTGCCTGAGCACGTCGACGGCGCCGAACGCCACCGTTCCGAGGGTGAGGTAGATGCGCGGCGGCCCGTCCGCCCGGTGCGGTGGCACGGCTACCCCTTCGGCCCCGGGGTCGTGCCAGCCCACCGGGCGCACCGGCATCCGATCGGTGAGCAGCTGCACCGGGCCGACCTGCAAGGTGGCCGGCATCGGGTCGAGATAGGCCCGGTCGAAACCCGTGGCGCTGGACGACGCGGCGATCTCCCACGGCAGACCGGTGGGTCCGCCCGGCGCGACGGCATCGGTGGCGACCGCGACCAGGCCCGAAATGCGGGGCTGGAAGTGGCCCAAGCCGAAGGCGATCAGCGGCACGCCCAGTTCCTTGGCAGCGACGGCTGCGCCAACGTTCAGTGCCTCGTAGACAACCAGGTCTGGCCGGCTCTTGGTCCATTCCTCGCGCAGCACCGGCAGCACCCGGCGTGCGTTGATGTGGCCGAAGAAGGCGGGCACCCAACGGGTCGCCATGTCGTCCCGGACCGCAGGGAAGCGCTCGAACACCTCAGCCTGCCGGTCCGGCGTTAGATCCGGCTCGATCCCGGGCACGGTCGGCACTGGCAGCGTGCCGAGGAACGGCTCGCCGACAGCCACGCTGACGTCGGCTCCAGCGGCTTGCATCGCCTCCGCGAGCGGGAGGAGCGGATAGAGATGCCCGTATGCCGGTAGCGAGGCGAACGCGATCGAGGTCACCGGGCCAGTGTGCCGCCGGAGGGAACGCCCTACCAGGCGGCAGTGAGGAAGACGTCGAACAGCTGGGGGTACTGGGCGTGCACGAGCACCGCGAACACCACGGCATCGAAGAGCAGATGCACGAGCAGGACGTAGGTGAGGGACGCAGTGACGGCGAACGTCAGACCCTGGATCAACGCGAACGGCACCGTCAGCGCCGGCCCCCAGCTGCGGTAGCCCAGCTCCCACAGGAAGCTGACGAACACGGCGGCCTGCAGCGCGTTGGCGCCCCAGAGCCCGAAGTGCCGGCGCAGCAGGGCGAACACCGTGCACACGAAGAACAGCTCGTCCCACGTGCCCACCGCAGCCACCCCGACGAACAGCCGAGCAATGTCTGCGCGGCTCTCCAGCGGCGGCCAGTTCGCCCACACGCCCGAGGACAGGAAGTACCAGGGCAGCACGAGGTAACCCGCGACGACCACGGCCACCAGGTAGGTCCAGTGCACCCGCGTCCATCTTCGGCCCGCGCGCCACGGGAAGCGGATCGAGCGCTCGTGGCGCCAGACCCGGGACAGCGCGAACGGCAGGGCCACAGCGAGGGAGAGCACGACGGCGAAGCGGGCCATGCCGGCGTTGGACAGGTCCGCCCGCAACGAGATCGTGCTGATGATGGACATGCCGGCGCCGATGAGCAGCAGGTCAGCGCCCAGCCCTCGGTCCATGACCCAGGCCAGGAGCACTCCGAGCGCGAGGGGCAGGTAGGCCAACGGCCGCACCTGCACACCGAACAGCAGCACGGCCGACCCGCAGACGAGGGCCGCGGCGAGTGTCCTCGCGCTCAGCCAGCCCGCAGCGTTGATCGGTCCCGGGGCGACCGGGTGCCCGGTTCCGGAGGCTGTCATGGGCGCTCGAGCTCGATCCGACCAGCGTGACCCGAAGGGCCACTGGGGCTTGCTGGGCGGAGCCTACCCTGGGGTCAGGCTCACAGATCGGGAGGCGATGGTGGCCATGGCTGCGGATCCTGCCACGGGCGCAAGCACCGACTTGGCCGCCGGGCGGTGGCAGCCGGCCCGGATGGGCTTCGAGGCAGCCCTTGCGCAGCACGAGACGGCCGAGGCGCGGTTCGGGTTGGCGATGGCCCTCTGGTGGCTCGGAGAGGGCCAGGCCAGCATCCACGAGTGCACGCGCGCGTTTGCGTTGTATCGGCGCAGCGACGATCTCGCACAGGCAGCGCGATGCGCGATCTGGCTGAGCATCACCTACCGGGCCAACTTCGCCAACGAGGCCGCGGCGGGTGGCTGGCTGGCGCGGGCGGAACGACTGCTTGAGGGCCTCGACGACCCTTCGCTGCGGGCCTGGGCGGCGGTCGCGCGGGCCTACCGGATGCCGGACCTCGAGCAGGCGGCCCTGCTGACCGGCCAGGCGCTGCAGGCAGCCCGATCCATAGGCGACCTTGACATCGAGCTGGTTGCGCTCTCCCAGCTCGGGCTGATTCGGGTCGGCCAGGGGAACACGGAGGCAGGCTTTGCCATGATCGACGAAGCCCTGGCCGCAGCTCTTGGCGGGGACCGCAGCAGCCTCGACACGGTCGTCTACGCCTGCTGCGACATGCTCAACGCGTGCGAGCAGGCCCAGGATGTGGCTCGAGCCGGGCAGTGGTGCCAGGTCGCCGACACGTTCGTGGAGCAGTACGGCTGCCCGTTCCTGTATGCCGAGTGCCGCATCTACTACGGAAGCATGCTGACCGCGCACGGCAGATGGCTTGAAGCCGAGCGCGAGCTCGCCACTGGGGTTCGCAGCACCGCGGGTGTGTGCCCCGGGCTGCACGCCAAGGCCCTGACGCGACTGGCCCACCTGCGGATCCGCCAGGGCCGGCTCGAGGAGGCGGCCCGGTTACTCGCACAGTCCCCTGACGGCGTCGAGGACGAAGCAGAGAACGCGCTCTGCCGCGCGGCGGTGCTCTTGGCTCGAGGTGAGGCGTGCGGAGCCATCGCGGCCCTGGACTGGTGCCTGCCCCAGCTCGACCGAAACCCAGCGAATCTGGGCCGCACCCTCGAGCTCCTCGTCGAAGCGCAGGTGCGCGCCGGCAGCGCGGATGCAGCGGAGCGCGCTGGCCAGCGCCTGAACGAGCTGGCCGCGGAGTCGTCCAGCCCCCAGCTGCAGGCACGGGCGGCGGAGACCCGTGGCCGGCTGCTGCTCTCCCGTGCCGACATGGAAGGGGCGGCCGGATCCCTGCACGACGCAGCGGCGGCGTGGTCGCGGATCGGCCTGCCATTCGAGGCAGCCCGGGCCCGCGCGCAGCTCGCGGAGGCGCTGGCCCCGACGCGTCCCGAAGCCGCGGCCCAGCAGGCGTGCCAAGCCTTGACCGTCTTCGAGAACCTCGGAGCCAGCATCGAAACCGACCGGGTAGCGCAGCTCTTGCGCTCTCTGGGGGTCAGAACCAGGACGGGTCCCAAGGCGTCGGGCTCACTGACCGGTCGCGAGCGCCAGGTGCTGTCCCTGCTGGGCGCCGGACTGTCGAACCCGCAGATTGCCCAGCGGCTGCACATGAGCCCGAAGACCGCCTCCCATCACGTCAGCAGCATCCTGGCCAAGCTCGGCTTGGGTAACCGGGCGCAAGCCGCGGCGGAGGCTGCGGCGGTGCTCGGGGAGGTGCCCACCCGGCATACCTGACCAGGAGATGGGGCAGCGAATGGGGCGGTTGCCCGATGCACCCCTGGTCCTGAGCGGCCCACCATGGGGCATGTCCACCACCGAGCCGCGCAGCGAGGCATTCCACATCTCCTTCGAGGCCGCGCAGGCGTACGAGGCCACCTTCGTGCCTGCCTTCTTCGCCCAGTGGGTGCCTCCGCTGTGTGCGTCAGCAGGAGTTGCCTGCGGCACAAGGGTGCTCGATGTCGCATGCGGGACCGGGATCGTGGCACGGACGGCGGCGGAGATCGCCGGCCCCTCGGCTGTGGTGGGAGTCGACCTCAACGAGGCGATGCTCAAGGTCGCCAGGGCCGTACGCCCAGACATCGACTGGCGCCAAGGCGACGCGACGGCATTGCGGCTTGCCGACCGAAGCTTCGACGTCGTGCTCTGCCAGATGGCCATGATGTTCTTTCCCGACCGGGCCGCCGCGGTGGGGGAGATGGCTCGCGTCGCCCGTCCTGGGGGCCGGGTGGCGGTTCTCGTGCCGAGCAGCCTGGCAGCGCAGCCGGCATACGGGCCGTTTGTCGACATGGCCGTTCGCCATGCGGGGACACCAGCCCGCGACCTGCTCAATACGTACTTCAGCTGCGGCGACGACAGCGAGCTGCAGCGCTTCTTCGAGGCAGCGGCGCTCACCGTGACGACGGCACGCACCCTGCATGGCGTCGCGCGGTTCCCTTCCACCGATGCGCTCGTGGAGACCGAGGTACGCAGCACCCCGCTGGCGCAGCGGCTGACGTCCGACACTTACCGGCGCATCCGCGAGGGCGCGCGCGAAGTGCTCGCGCCGTTCACCGACGAGGCCGGCCGGCTCGACGCTCCGTTCGAGTGCAAGCTCGTCGTCGGTACGGTCGGGCGCTGACCACCGCGAGCGGCGCCTCGTGGTTGCCGCACTGCCGGCTTTGATGCAACCGGTTGGCTCCTCTCACGGAGTCTTGGGCCCCGTCACCTCACGCTCAATGCCGGTGCCGGGGCAGGGTCTCGCCGGCGCGAAGCCAGGGCACCATCGCGAGCAGCGTTACGGCACCGGTGAACCCGAACGCCAACGGGTAGCTGCCGCGGTCGATGAGCAGTCCGGCGACGATGGGCCCGATGATCGCGCCGGTGTCGGTGCTCATCTGGAACGCCGCCAGCGCCGGCCCACCATTGCGCTCCCGGCCGATGATGTCGGCCAGGGCTGCCTGCTGAGCGGGGTTCAGGGTGCCCGCCCCGACGCCGGCGACGACCGAGGCCACGACCAGCGCGGGCAGCGCGACGGCGAACCCGGTCACGGCGGTTGCGGTGCCGCTGAGCAGCAGCCCGCCGAGGATGAACGGGCGGCGACCGACCCGGTCGGACAAGCGCCCGGCAAAGGTCAGCCCGGTCGCGTTCCCGGCCGCGAAGACGGCGAGGGCCAGCCCAGCCACCCAGGGCTCCTTGCCGATGACCGCCGCAGCGAAGAGCGGCAGGATCGCGTTACGCACCCCGAAGTTCGCCCAGCCGTTCGCGAAGCCGGAGACCAGGCCAGCCCGGTATGCCGGGTCAGTCCACGCCGCGCGCGCCGTCACGATCGGCAGGGCGGGAGCGTCGGGCGCGGGACGCAGCGCCGCACCGGAGATGAACACCGCGACCACCGCTGCCGCCAGGACGAGCGCGCCGGCATACACCAGGAACGGCACTCGCAGGCCGAGCCCGCCGAGAGTCCCGCCGACAATCGGGCCGCCGATGCCGCCGAGCAGGAACGCCGAGCCATAGGCCGAGGCCACCCGCCCGCGGATCGTCACCGGCGAGAGGCGCACGAGCAACGCGACGGCCGACACGGTGAACATGGTCGAGCCGATGCCGCCCAGCCCCCGGAAGACGAGCAGCTGCCAGTAGCTGCTCGCGAACGCCGTGGCTCCGGTCGAGACCGCGACGACGAGCAGGCCGATGAGATAGACCGGCCGTTCGCCGAGCACACCGACCAGGCGCCCGCTTGCGGGGGCGAAGACGAGGCGGAAGAACGCGAAAGCGCTCACCACCACCGACGACGCGGTCGCGCCCACCCCGAAGCTCTGCGCGAACTGGGGCAGCACCGGCGTGATGAGCCCGAACCCCAGGGCGATGACGAAGGCCGCTGCGACGAGCACCCAGATCTCGCGCGGGATGCGGGTGCGTTCGGCTGATCCGGAGGGGGGAAGGTCCATCGTCGGGACCGAGTATGCCGGGTGTCTGCGGTCGGCGAGCGCGACAGCGGGGCGCGGCCGGCCAGGTCGCTACGGCACGATGGGGGCATGCCGATGTTGGGACCTTCATGAGGGTCGCTGAGCTGCTGGAGGTGGAGCGGGCGCTGACCTGGGTGTTCGCCGGGGACAGCATCACCCAGGGAATCCGGCATACCTGGGGGGCCCGCGCGTGGGTGGAGCACGTGCACGAACGGGTCCGCTGGGAGCGGGGGCGATGGCGCGACGCGATCGTCAACACCGGCGTCGCAGGCTGGGGCGCGCCGGATGTGCTCGGTGAGTTCGAGGTGCTCGTCGGGCGGTTCCAGCCGGACATCGTGAGCATCGCCCTGGGCATGAACGACTCGGTGCGTGGCCGGCACGGACTCGCGCCGTTTGCCTCGGCCATGACCCAGCTGGTGCGTCGGTGCGAGGCGCTCGGGGCGGTCGTCGTGCTGCACACCCCGAACACGGTGGGGTGGGACTTCGAAGAAATGGCGAACGTCCTCGACGCGTATGCGCAGGTCGTGCGCGACGTGGCCGCTGACTTCGGTCTGCAGGTGATCGACCACCAGGCGCTCTGGACGGCCCGCTTCGACGGCGCCCCGGCGCATGACTGGCTCGACGACGGCGTGCACCCCAACGCCGAGGGCCACCGGCAGCTGGCGGCTGCCTTCTTCGACACGGTGGGCTTGGGCTCGCTCGGCTGACCGAGATGGAGCGGCTGCGCAGTGCGGCCGCGCAGGATGGTGCAACGGCCCTGACCGGAAGAGAGACGGCCCGTGAGCTGGATCGTGACCTACTACGCCATCGAGGACTTCCTGCCCCTCGCAAGGGAGCACCGCGAGGCGCATGTCGCTGCGCTGCAGGCCTTTCACGCACGCGGGCTGCTGCGCTCAGCCGGCCCGCTGCAAGACCCGTTCAACGGCGACGCGTTGAGCGTCTTCGTCAGCCGCGAGGCGGCCCTCGAGTTTGTCGAGCAGGACCCGTTCGTCAAGCAGGGCGTCGTCAAGTCTTGGGACCTACGGGAGTGGCTGGACTTCTTCGAGTAGCGAGGGCCGCGGCCCGCCGGGCAGACGCGCTCAATAGGAGGGGTGCGCCGCCATCGCGGGGCAAGCGCTCCTTTCCAGGCCGCTGGGCGACGTGGCGGCAGAAGCGAGGGCAACGCGGCAGAAGCGAGGGCAACGCGGCAGAAACCAGGGCAACGCGGCACAAACGACCGCCGTCTTCGGGCGGTTTCTGCTGCGATGGCCGTTGACCGCCGTCTTCGGGCGGTTTCTGCCGCGATGGCCGTTGACTGCCGACGTGCGCAGCTGGACGGCTAGGCGTCCGAGACCCTGCCGACACGAGTAGGCGTCGGACAGCAGACCCGGATGCCGGCGCCGGACGTTTCGCAACGCCTAAGCGTCCGAGAGCAGACCTCGGATGTCGTCGGCGGTGATCTTCCCGTTGGCCAAAGCGCCCCCGTCGACGACCTGGGTGAACAGCTCGCGCTTGCGCTGCTGCAGAGCGATGACCTTCTCCTCGATCGTGTCCCGTGAGACGAGCCGGTAGACGTTGACCGGCTTGTCCTGCCCGATCCGGTGCGTGCGGTCGATCGCCTGGGTCTCGGCGGCCGGGTTCCACCAAGGGTCCAGCAGGAAGACGTAGTCGGCCTCGGTGAGGGTCAGTCCGAACCCACCCGCCTTGAGGCTGATGAGGAAGACCGGCGCGTTGCCGTCGCGGAACGCCCTGATGACCGCCTGTCGGTTCGTGGTCTGCCCGTCCAGGTAGCAGTACGGGATGCCCTCACGGTCCAGCCGGTCTCGCACGGTGCCGAGGAAGCCGGTGAACTGGCTGAAGACCAACGCCTGGTGGCCCTCCCTGATCACCGGCTCGATCAGCTCCACGAGCGTGTCGACCTTCGCCGACCCGACGCCAGACTCTGTATGGTCCACCAGGACCGGGTCGAGGCTGAGCTGGCGCAGCTTGGTGAGCGAACGCAGAATGGCGATCTGGTTGCGCTCGGCCTCCAGGAGCAGGCCGAGGATCTTCTGCCGCTCCCGCTGCAGGTGCCGGTCGTAGATGCGCCGGTGCCGCGCCGACAGCTCGACGCCGATCACCTGCTCCTGCTTGGGCGGCAGCTCGGCGGCGACGGCGTCCTTGGTGCGGCGCAGCATGACCGGGCGGACCCGCCGCTGCAACAGGGCGAGCTGTTCTGGCGACTGGCCGCTTTCGATGGGCCGCCGGTAAACCTCGCCGAACCTGCGCGGGTTCGGGAACAGCCCGGGAGCCACGATCGACAGCAGCGACCACAGCTCCATGAGGTTGTTCTCCATGGGCGTGCCCGTGATGGCCAGCTTGAACGGCGCCGGCAGGCGACGGGCGCACTGGTAGACCTGCGACTGATGGTTCTTCACGAACTGGGCCTCGTCGAGAACGAGCCCGCTCCACGCCACCTCGCGCAAGGCGTCCTGGTCGATGCGGAACACGGCATACGTCGTGAGCACCAGGTCGGCCCCAGCGACGGCTTCTGAGGCCGGTATGCCGCGGCGCCGGGTGGTCTCGGCAAGCGTCACCGTGCGCAGGGACGGCGCGAAGCGTTCGACCTCGGCGGCCCAGGTGGCCAGCACCGAGGTCGGTGCGACGACGAGAACTGGACCGGCCGCTGGCGATGGTTCGCCGCTTCGGGCCGACTCCTCGGCGGCCGTCTCCTTCTGCCGGAGCACCATGGCCAGGGTCTGCAGTGTCTTACCCAGCCCCATGTCGTCGGCAAGGATGCCACCGAGCCCGGCCCGGCGCAGGAAGCACAGCCAGCGATACCCGTCGAGCTGGTAAGGCCGCAGCAGCGCGCGCAGTCCGGCCGGCGCAGCAAGCTCTTCGACGGCGCCGCTCGTCAGGCCCGAGACGACCGACG
>JBIOUP010000189.1:0-15657 GCA_044867305.1 Dermatophilaceae bacterium | reverse complement strand
AGGTCTTGCCGATCCCGGGAGCCAAGAACGCGGGCCAGGCGAAGGCCAACGCGGGTGTGTTGAGCTTCGCCCTGGACACGGCGGAGGTCCAGGCGCTGGACAATGCCACCATGGCCTGGCGCGGCTGAGCGCGTGCGAGGTTCGGTGCTTGCTCAGGGTCAGTAGCGACGCCACCACAGGTTGACGGCATAGTCCACCGACGTCCGGTGGGGGTCCTGCGCGAGGATGCGACCGGCATACGGCGGCTCGAACTCCAGGCGCACGACCGCCTCGAAGTCCACGCGCCGCTCATGCTCCCACGCGATGAGGAGCCGCTCCTGGCTCCAGCCGCGCCGGCGCCAGAAGCGTTCCACCGCGCGGGCGTCGTACGTCGGCCATGCTTCGCAGAACCATCGCCCGAACGTCGAGCGGGTCGCGTCGTTGTCGACGAGATATGCCGTGCCGCCGGGGCGCACGATGCGCGCCAGCTCGGCCAGCCCGGGTTCGCAGCCGGGCCCGAAGAAGTACGCCCAGCGCGCATGGGCGATGTCGACGCTGTGATCGGGCAGGCCGCTGACCTGGGCGCTGCCGAGCCGGACGGTGGTGTTGGTCAGCCCGGCCTCGGCGACCCTCGCCCGGGCTCGTGCGAGCAGCGGAGCGTGCGGCTCGATACCGACGACCGAACGGGCCTGCTCGGCGAAGACCGGCAGGTGAAACCCGGTGCCGCAGCCGATGTCGACGACGTCGCGACCGGTCCAGCCGCCGAGCATGCGCATCCGGCGCTCGATGAGGCCGGCCCGGTCGGTGCCCAGGTTCTCCAGCTCATAGGTATCCGGGGCGTCCCAGATGTTGGGGCTGCGTAACGCGCCCTCGGCGTCAGTCCCGCCGCGCCCTTCCTCGAGTGGTCGGTACGTGCTGCTATTCGGGTCGGATAGCAGCATCTACTGCCCACTCGGTGTCGGAGGAGGGGGGCTGGCCGTTGGGGGTCGACGGCTGCGACGTGCGCGCCTGCTGGGCGGCCAGGGTGGCCGGATGCACAAGCAGCGGCAGCAGAGCCTGGTCGTTGTCGCGCCGGGCGGTGCGGACCGCGCGAAGGTGTGCGGCGCAGTGCAGCTCCAGCTCGGCATACGCCGCCACCCCCATGAGCGCGATGAGCTCGTCCCGGCAAGACCGGTACATGGGCTCCCGACCGACGTGCGCCTCGGAGTTGCCCGAACAGAACCAGTCGAGGTCGTGCCCGCCGGCCCCCCACGAGCGCCTGTCGTACTCGGTGATCGTCACCTCCAGGTACTGGGTTCCATCCGGACGTTCCACCGTGCGATAGGCCCGCCGAATCGGCAGCTGCCAGCAGACCTCCGGCTTGTACTCCAGCGGCGTGACTGCGTCCCGGACCGCTCGCAGGTGCAAGGCGCATCCGGTCCCGCCTTCGAAGCCAGGCCGGTTGAGAAAGATGCACGCTCCATCGACGACGCGCGTCTTGCGCACACCGTCCTCCAGCTCGGTCCACGACTCCTGGTCGCGCGCCCCGTCGGACGGGCGGAACTGCCACTCCGACGGACCGAGCAACCTCGCGACCCGCCGCACCTGGCGGTAGTCGCGCTTCTCCGTGAAGTGCGCGCCCAGGGTGCAGCACCCGTCGTCCGGCCGGCCGGCGTAGATGCCCCGACACCCCGAGCCGAAGATGCACGTCCAGCTCGACGTCAGCCACGTGAGGTCGCACCGGAAGCGCTGCCCCGCGTTGACCGGGTCAGCGAACTCGACCCAGGTGCGCGCGATGTCGAGGGGCACTTCCGGCACAGGCCCACCCTACGGGGCCAGGTCCAAGGGGTATGCCGTGCTGCCGGTAGCGTCTGCGCCATGCGCCTCGGTGTCATCGACGTCGGCTCCAACACGATCCACCTCCTCGTCGTCGATGCGCACTACGGCGGGCACCCGTTGCCGGCGTCCTCGCACAAGCAGCTGCTGCGCCTCAGCGAGAACCTCGGGCCGGACGGGAACATCAGCGACGCCTTCACCAAGCGCCTGGCGACCTTCCTCACCGACGCCGTCGAGATCGCCGAAGAGCAGGGCGTCTCGGACCTCATGGGGTTTGCCACCTCGGCGATCCGCGAGGCGCCCAACGGCGAGGCGGTGCTAGCCAGTGCCAGCGCCGAAGCCGGCGTCGAGCTGGCGGTGCTCTCCGGCCGGGACGAGGCGCGGCTGACCTACCTTGCGGTCCGGCGCTGGTTCGGGTGGTCCAGCGGGCGGGTCCTGATGATCGACATCGGTGGTGGGTCGCTGGAACTGGCCTCGGGCCTGGACGAGGAGCCCGACGCCGCATTCAGTGTGCCCCTGGGGGCGGGCCGGCTGACCCGGACCTACCTGGCCGACGACCCGCCGAGCGTCAGCCAGGTCAAGTCGACCCGCGCGCTCATCCGTGCGGACGTCGGAAGCTGCGTGCGTGACCTGCTTCGGTTCGGGCCGCCCAACCGCGCGGTGGGGACGTCCAAGACGATGCGCTCGCTGGGCCGGATCGCTGGGGCAGCCCCGAGCAGCGACGGCATCTACACTCGCCGCTCCCTGCGGCGCGCCGACCTCGGCGACATCATCAGGCGCGTCGCGCCGCTGGATGCCAAGGCCCGCGCGGCCCTTCCGGGAGTGTCTACCACCCGGGCGCAGCAGCTGCTCGCCGGTGCGCTCGTCGCAGAAGCCGCGATGGACCTGCTGCGGGTCGACCAGCTCGACATCTGCCCCTGGGCGCTGCGCGAGGGTGTCATCCTGCGGCGGTTGGAGCACCTCGGGGGCCAGGAGGACTGACGGCACCAGCCAGCCCGATCGACACGAGACAATGGCGTCATGGGAGCCGCGATCGGGTTGTCCACCTCGTCGGTGTACCCCGGCAACGCGGCGACCGCTTTCGAGCTCGCCGCACGCCTCGGGTACGACGGCGTGGAGGTCATGGTCTGGACCGACCGGGTCACCCAGGACGCCCAGCTGCTGCTCGGCCTGAGCCGGCACTACGGCATACCCATCCTGTCGGTGCACGCTCCCACCCTGCTCATGACCCAGCGGGTATGGGGGCCAGCGCCCTGGACGAAGGTCGACCGCTCCATCGAGCTGGCCTACGACATCGGCGCCGACACCGTCGTGGTCCATCCGCCGTTTCGGTGGCAGCGAGAGTATGCCGTGGGCTTCGGTGACGGGATCGCCTTGCGCGAGTACGACACCGGCATGCGCATTGCCGTGGAGAACATGTACCCGTGGCGCGCCCGGGGTCGGGAGCTGCAAGCCTACGTGCCGCACTGGGACCCGGTGCCGATGGACTACGACCATGTCACGCTCGACCTGTCGCACACGGCCACAGCCGGCACGGACGCGTTGGAGATGGCCGAGGCGCTCGGTGAGCGGCTGGTGCACGTGCACCTGGCGGACGGCAGCGGCTCCGTGCGCGACGAGCACCTCATCCCCGGACACGGCACTCAGCCGTGTGACGAGCTGCTGCGACGGCTCAGCGCTGACCATTTCAACGGGCACGTCATCGTCGAGGTCAGCACCCGCAAGCGCAGCGAGCCCGACCGGGAGACCGACCTGGCCGAGGCCCTGGCGTTCGCCCACCTGCATCTCGGCTGAGCGCCCGGGGGCGGTGGCGGTGGAGGTAAAACTGAGCGTCGGAGGTGTTAGCGAGCGGAAGAGCGCTCGGTTTTACCTCCAGGCGCCGCAGCGCTTCAGCGCTCAGAACAGCCGGGACAGGCCAAGGCCCAGTCCGAGCAGCAGTCCATAGGCCAGCTGAAAACGCCCCGTGCCAGCCAGCCCTTCGACCAACGCCGGACCGGTCGCGCCGCCGCGGATGACCTTGGCCGGCGACCAGGCCAAGGCGGCCGACAGCAACCCGACCAGCGCGGTCAGGTGCCACCGGGCACACACCACCACCATCAGCAGCGCCACCACGACCAGGGCGTACCACAGCATGCGAGTGCGCCGGTCGCCGAGCCGCACTGCCAGGGTGAGCTTGCCGCTGGCCGCATCGGTCGGGATGTCGCGCAGGTTGTTGACGACCAGCAGCGCCATGGCCAGCGCACCCACGCCAACCGCCCCGAACAGGCCCGGCCACGACAACGTCTTGGTCTGCGTGTACAGCGTGCCCAGCGTGGCGACCAGCCCAAAGAAGACGAACACCGAGACCTCGCCGAACCCCCGATAGCCGTACGGTCGTTCCCCGCCCGTATAGCGCCAGGCGCCCACCATCGCCGCCGCGCCGACCAGCAGCAACAGCCAGGTCTCGGTCAGGGCGATGAGCGCGAACCCGAACAAGCCCGCGAAGAAGAAGGCCAGGTATGCCGCGATCTTGACCGACTCGGGGGCGGCCAGACCCTGCCCCACAAGTCGCGTCGGCCCGTCGCGCACCGCATCGGTGCCGCGCACTCCGTCGGAGTAGTCGTTGGCGTAGTTGCTGGCGATCTGCAGACACAGCGCGACGACCAAGGCGAGCAGGGCCAGACCCCAGCTGGCCGGACCGATCGCGTAGGCCGCGCCCAGACCGACCGCCACGGGCGCCACCGACGCCGGGAGGGTCCGCGGTCGTGCCCCTGCGATCCATTGGTTGATCGTGGCCATGCAGGGTTCAGGTCCTTCGACGCGGTGTGGGCGAGCGGGTGCGACGGCTGCGGTCTGCGTTGGCAGGTGCTGGTCACAGGTTACGCAGGAAGTCCGGATCGTCCTCGGGGCCACGCGGATGGCCCGGTCCCCGATAGCCACGCGGGGGCATCGAGCGGGGCCGGCCGGCGAGGAACCAGGCAACCGGACCGACGATCACCACGAACACGATGACCCCGATCCACCCGAGCTTGGGCAGGTTACGCACGCGGCTCTGGTCGGTCTGGGCACAGTCGACCAGCGCGTAGATGGTCAGCGCCACGGCGACGACGATGAAGATCACCCGCCCCATGCGCCCCCCTCCTCGTCAACCGATGTGTCGCCAGACGGGACACGGTCAATTCTCTCACCGAACCCCAGGCTGAGCGTCCACCTGTCTGGCTTACCCGGCCCCAGCACCGGGAAGTGCGCCACCACACGCAGCATCCGGGGCAGGTCATGGTCGGGCAGGATGCCGCGCAACGCGGCCCGTGCGTCCTCGACAGTCGGGTGGCGCTGGACGGTCGGGAGCAGCGTGACCGCTGCGGCGACGACCTGCCCCCACTCGGGGTCGGGCACCCCGACGACGACCGCATCGCGCACACCCGGCAGGTACCGGACCAACGCATCCTCGACCGCCCCGGGGGCCACCTTGACGCCGCCGGTGTTGATGAGGTCGTCGGCCCGGCCGGTGATGTGCAGCCGTCCGCTGCGGTCCAGCCGGCCCAGATCGTCGGTGCGGAACCAGCGCACTCCGTCGGGGTCGGTGAGGAAGCGGTCGCTGGTGAGCGCCGGCAGACCCAGGTACCCGTGCCCCACGGTGGCGCCTCCCAGCACGACATGCCGGTCGTTGTCGATGTGGATCTCGGCCCCGGGCAACGGCATACCGTCGTAGACGCAGCCTCCTGCGGTCTCGGACATGCCGTAGGTGAGCACGAGCGGGATCCCTTGGGCGCGCGCCCGCTCCCGGATGGGCGCAGATGTCGACGCGCCGCCGCACAGCACGGCGTCGAAGCCGGTGAGCACCTCCGCCGCAGCGGGGTCCTCGAGCAGGCGGGAGAGCTGGGTGGGCACGAGCGAGACGTATGCCGGTCCGGAGGTCGCTGGCATACGGCGGGCCGCGGTGACGAAGGCCTCCGGGGTGAAGCCGCCCGAGAGGTCCAGGACGGTCGGCTCACCGCTGCCGAGCACGGCTCGGACCAGGACCTGCAGCCCGCCGATGTGGTGGGCGGGGATGGCCAACAGCCACGATCCCGGCCCCCGGAGCACCTCGTGCGCGGCGCCGGCCGACGCGAGCAGGTTGGCGGAGGTGAGGAGAACCCGCTTGGGGTCGCCGCTGGATCCCGACGTGCCGACGACGAGGGCCAGGTCCTCGGGCAGCGGCGTTCCGTCGGTAGGCGCCAGGGTCGGCGCCGGGCCGGGCGCGGCATACGGGACGAGCGGCGGACCCGAGCCGGCGAGAGCGGCGGCCAACGGACCGAGCGCGTCGAGCACTGCGGGACCACTGGGCAGACCGAGGGGAAGCATCGGGCTAGAAGTACCAGGGATAGGGCGACCAGTCCGGGTCGCGCTTCTGCAGGAACTGGTCGCGTCCCTCGACGGCCTCGTCGGTCATGTACGCCAGCCGGGTCGCCTCGCCGGCGAACACCTGCTGGCCCATGAGTCCGTCGTCGAGCAGGTTGAAGGCGAACTTGAGCATCCGCTGGGCCTGCGGCGACTTGCCCATGATCTCGCGGCCGACCCGGAGGGCTTCGGCCTCCAGCTCGTCGTGGCCAGCGACGATGTTGACCGCGCCCATGCGGTGCATGTCGTCGGCGGAGTAGGTGCGCCCGAGGAAGAAGATCTCGCGGGCGAACTTCTGCCCGACCATCCGGGCCAGGTAGGCCGAGCCATAACCGGCGTCGAAGGACCCCACGTCGGCGTCGGTCTGCTTGAACCTGGCGTGCTCCCGCGAGGCGATGGTCAGGTCGGCGACTACGTGCAGCGAATGGCCGCCGCCCGCGGCCCAGCCGTTGACGACGGCGATGACGATCTTGGGCATGGTGCGGATGAGCCGTTGCACCTCCAGGATGTGCAGCCGCCCGCCCTCGGCCTTGACCCGCAGCCGATCCACGGTGTCGGCGGTCTCGCCGGTCGCGTACTGGTAGCCCGAGCGGCCCCGGATGCGCTGGTCACCCCCCGTGCAGAAGGCCCACTTGCCGTCCTTGGGCGAAGGACCGTTGCCGGTGAGCAGCACGACGCCGACGTCGGGGGTGCGTCGCGCGTGGTCGAGCGCCTGGTAGAGCTCGTCGACGGTGTGCGGGCGGAAGGCGTTGAGAACCTCAGGGCGGTCGAAGGCGATCCGGACGATGCCGCAAGCCGGCCCGGTGCCCCGGGCGCGGTGGTAGGTGATGTCGGTGAACGTGAAGGCGTCGACAGCCACCCATGCCTCGGGGTCGAACCCCCCGGGCCCCGGCGCGGCGCCATTGCTCACGATGCGAAGGATATGTCAGTCGGCTAGGGATACCGCCAAGCGCTGCGGAAACCGTGCCCACTGCCCGGTTCTTACCGGGTGCCGGCGACGGTTTCCGCCGCGGCGCGATACTCCTCGGCCGCGTACCGGATGCACACCCCCAGCGCCTCGGCAGCCGCCTGCACCTGCGCCAAGGGCGGGCGCGTGGGCGCGATGCGGATGTTGCGGTTGCCCGGGTCCGCGCCGTGCGGGAAGGTCGCCCCCGCCGGCGTGAGGGTCAACCCGGCGGCCTTCGCCAGCGCGATGACTCGGTCGGCCACCGGGTCGATGGTGTCGAGCGAGATGAAGTACCCCCCCTTAGGCGTGGACCACCGGGCGTACCCGCCTCCGTCGGCGCCCAGGGCAGCGGTGAGCGCCTCGTCGACGGCGGCGAACTTCGGGCCGGTGATCGCGGCATGGGCTCGCATGAGGCCGGGTATGCCGCCCGGGTAGCCCTCCAGGAAGCGCACGTGCCGGGCTTGCTCCAGCTTGTTGGGGCCGATGCTCTGAGCCGCGAGCAGGCGCACCAACCAGGCGTGGTTGGCCGGGGAGGTGGCCAGGAAGCCCAGGCCGGCACCGGCATACGTGACTTTGCTCGTGCTGCCGAAGACGAAGACGCGGTCGGGTCGCGCAGCCGCCGCGCATAGCCCGAGCAGCTCGACGGGAGTGTCGTGCTCGTCGCCGAGGTGATGGGCCCGGTAGGCGTCGTCGGCGAGGATGGTGAAGTCGGCGGCTGCGGCATCGAGAGCCGCCAGGCGGCGGGCCTTCTCGGTGCTGATCGTCGCCCCGGTCGGGTTGGAGTACGTGGGAACGAAGACCAGGGCCTTGACGGCCGGATCGGAGACGGCCTGCCCGATCGCCTCGACGTCGGGACCGTCGTCCTGCATCGGGACGGCGAGCATCTCGAAGCCGAGGATGTCCAGCAGATGGAAATGGCGGTCGTAGCCGGGGGTGGTGACGATTACCTTCGGGGGCTGGGCGTCGCGGACCCAAGGACGCTCGGAGGCGGGAAGTCCGTGCAGGAGTGCGAAGGTGAGCACCATGGCCTGCAGCTCGAGGCTGGAGTTGTTCCAGACCAGGACGTTGTCCGGCTGGACATCGAGGTATGCCGCGAACAGCCTGCGGGCCGAGGGCAGGCCAGCGTGGTTGCCGGGGTAGTTGCGCAGCTCGACGCCGTCCTGCACGGTGTCGCCCGGCTTGACGGCGCCCAGCAGGTCGTCGGACAGGTCGAAGTCGGCGTCGCTGGGTTGGCCGCGCTGGACGTCCAGACTGAGGCCTTCGGCTTCGAGGGTCTCGTAGGCGGCGCGAGCGGCCTCGAGTGCGGTGGGCTGGTCCGGCATGGCAGCCAACTCTAGTGCGACCGCGGGCCAGCCGGTCGATGTCATCCAGCCGGTCGATGTGATCCAGCGTGTCGATGTGATCTAGCCGGTCGATGTGATCCAGCGTCGAAGTCCAGCTCGCCCATACATCGACCCGGTGCACTCGCCGACGGGAGTCCGCTACCGCCGACCGTTGTCGGTGCGCCGTGCCACGATGGCGCCATGGCACTTCGCTGGTACACCGTGGTCATCGACTGCCAGGACGTCCGAGCCCAGGCGCGATGGTGGGCCGAGGCCCTGGACTGGATGCTCGTCTACGACACCGAGGAGGAGGCGGTGATCGTGCCGGCGCATCTGGCACAGGAGGAGCACATTCCCGCCGACCGGTGGGCCTCGTCCGCGCCGGGCCTGGTCTTCGTGCCGGTGCCCGAAACCAAGACGACCAAGAACCGGCTGCATCTCGACCTCGCGCCGCACACCAGCCAAGACCGCGACGGCGAGATTCAGCGGCTGCTGGACATGGGCGCGAGACGGGTCGACGTCGGTCAGGACCCGAGCGCGGTCTCCTGGGAGGTGCTGGCCGACCCGGAGGGCAACGAGTTCTGCGTGCTGTCCTCGCGCGATCGGTGACGTCGCTCGGCTCGTTGCCCAACCTCGGTGAGCTGCTAGCCGACCTTCGGGTGGTCAGGGTGCCGTTGCGGGTGCGTTTCCGCGGTGTGAGCCACCGGGAGGTGGCGTTGCTGCGTGGTCCGCGAGGGTGGGGCGAGTTCGGGCCCTTCCCGGAGTATCCGCCGGTCGAGGCGGCCCGCTGGCTGGGCGCCGCAGTCGAGGCGGCCTGGCTGGGCTGGCCCGACCCGGTGCGCACCGACGTGCCGGTCAATGCGACCGTGCCAGCTGTCCCTCCCAGCGAGGTGGCATCCGTCCTGGCCCGCTTCGCCGGCTGTGCGACGGTCAAGGTCAAGGTCGCCGAGGCCGGCCAGTCGCTCGCCGACGACCTCTCCCGCGTTGCCGCGGTCCGCGACATCGCGGGACCGCGTGCCCGCATTCGGGTCGACGCCAACGGCGCATGGAGCGTGCCCGAAGCCCTCGACGCCCTCGGCGCGCTCGCGGCATACCAGCTGGAGTATGCCGAGCAGCCCTGTCCCACTGTTCACGACCTGCGCGCGGTGCGTCTCGGCCTGGCCCGCGCGGGGGTGGACCTGCCCATCGCGGCCGATGAGTCGATCCGCAAGGCCGAGGACCCGCTGTTGGTTGCCCGGCTGGGAGCGGCCGACCTCGCCGTCGTGAAGGCGGCACCGCTGGGCGGGGTATGCCGGGCAATGGACATTGTGGCGGCGTGTGGGCTGGTGCCGGTGGTGTCCTCCGCGCTGGATACATCGGTGGGGATGGCGGCTGGTGTGGCGCTGGCCGCCGCCCTGCCCGAGCTGCCCTACGCGTGCGGGCTGGGGACCGTCGAGCTGCTGGAGGGTGACGTGGCGGCCGAGCCATTGGTGCCCGACCGGGGGATGCTCCGGCCGCGTCCCGTGTCCCCCGATGAGCAGCTGGTGCAGCGCTGGCGCGCCGCGCCGGAGAGGGAAGCCTGGTGGCGCCAGCGGATCGCCGACTGCCATGGGCTCTTGGCGCGGTGACCGGCGCGGCCCGCCACGCGCATGACGCCCTGAGCGCTCCTGAGGTGAGGCCGGGATCTTTGTGCCCGCACCTGGTTGACGCCAGGATGCACTGATGACGAGGAACGACGGACTCCAGTACCGGGCCGAATTCGACGCCGACGTCTCGTTCTCCAACGGAGGGGGCCTGCGGGCCGAGGGTTTCCGGGTAGACCTCCCCGGACCGGACGTCACCGAGGAGCAAGTCGCCGCGCTGTTCACCGCGTCGCTGGGGTTGTTGATGACCGAGCGGGTCGACCTGTTGCGGCTGCGGGTGTTCCCCGAAGCACACAAGGGTACGCGCGGCGGCCCGAGTGACGGCACTGCGGCTGCCTCGGGCGGGTCCGGGCGGCTGGTCGACCTCAGCCACAACATCGAGGCCGGCATGGTGACCTATCCGGGGTTACCCGGGCCGGAGCTGACGCCGCACCTGACCCGTGAGGCATCGCGCGGTTCGTACGCGCCGGGCGTTGAGTTCGCCATCGACCGGATCAGCCTCGTGGGGAACACGGGCACCTATCTCGACAGCCCTTATCACCGGTTCGCCGACGGGACGGACCTCGCCGGCCTTGCGCTCACGTCGCTGACCGACCTTGCGGCGGTGGTGATCCGCACGGTGGGCAGCGGCAGCAGGGCGGTCGACGTGGGGGCGATCGCAGCCTTCGAGGTCACAGGCAAGGCGGTGCTGCTCCACACTGGGGGCGACCAACACTGGGGTACACCGCGGTACGCCGATGATGCGCCGTTCCTGACGGAAGCGGGTGCCCATTGGCTTGCCGAACAGCGGGCCGCCCTCGTCGGGATCGACGCGGTCAACATCGATGACATCGCCGACCTGGCCCGCCCTGCGCACACCGTGCTCTTGGGTGCGGACATCCCGGTGGTCGAGCACCTGACCGGGTTGGACCGCTTGGCGCCCCACGGTGCGCGGTTCAGCGCAGTGCCCCCGAAGGTGAGCCGGTTCGGCACGTTCCCAGTGCGGGCGTTCGCCGTCGTGCCGTGACCCCTGCTCGCCGCCGGTGACCGGCTGAGTCGGGTCAGGCGACTCGGACCGGCCGCCGTGGCTGCTCGGACTTGGTAGCGGTGCGGGCGATGCCCTGATAGGGCGCCCACTGACCGAGCGGCTGGGCCAGCCGGTCGGCCAGGATGTGCAGGGTGTGGGGGTGGTTGGCCATCCCCAAGTGGCTCGAGAGGACTTCGATGTTCTCGGTCTGCGGCCCCGGATCCTCGACGACGTTGCGCCAGTCGTTGAGGCCGTCGGTGCGCGAGTAGATGACGGTGGACGGAACCGGAAGCGGGTCGCGACCGGCATACTTCAGATGCTCCGGGTACGTGGGGCGCGCGGTGGGGCCGCTGCGGGCGCTGCCCATGTTGATGACTTGGCGGACCTTGTCCGGGATCGCGTGCGCTGTCATCCGGGTGAAGGCCCCGCCGGCGCACCATCCCATGAGGGTGATCGGCTCTTCGTAGCGCTCGTAGAGGTAGTCCGTCTTGGCCTTGACGATGTGGAAGATCCTCTCCGGCTTGTTGAACATCGTCCAGGTGTGCGGCGTGTGGGGGTGGTGACCCATCATCTTGAGGACTGCTCGCATCTGGTTGGTCCCGAAGTTGGTGCTCAACGCCCCGGTCACGATCAGGAACGGGTGACCGGTCTTCACGCGCTCGAGGACGAGCACAGGGGTGGCCAGGGCCAGAGCGCCCATCTCCACCATCATGCGGGAGGGCTCCAGCGCGCTGAAAAGCGCGGGCTTGGTGAGGCGGTCGGGAACGCTGTCGGGAATGATCGTCATGGTGACCTTTTCGGCGTCGCAGGAAGGGACAAGGTGCAGCACACGGGCAGCTCGTGACGCGGGTGCTTGACATCTAGAACGATCTGCTTGGGAAACTCAGCGTCGCACATCTCGCCGGGAAAAGCCATAGGTCTCAAGCCAAGCATTGCCGCCGCCTTGAGCATCAGACGATGTCCGGTCGCGGGCGTCGCTGGCGCGCGGGGTGCTCCACGAGCATCATGGCCACAGTGGGCGAGCGACCAAAACGGTGGAGCCGGGCAACCGTCTGCCCAGACATGTGGGTCGACCAGGATGAGGATCCTCGTAGCAGTGACGGAGTCGGTCCGGAAGGTGAGCTCGCAACGCTGCAGGACTACCTGAGCAGCTACCGGCTGACCCTGCTGATGAAATGCCAGGGTCTCGACGTGGAACAACTGGCCTGTCGCTCGGTTCCGCCGTCGACCATGTCGCTGCTCGGTCTGCTGCGCCACCTCGCCGAGGTGGAGCGGGACTGGCGAGGCTGGATCCAGCGAACCGATCCCCCGCCGAAGCTGTACGGCGCGGGCGACGCCGACTTCGACGGAGCGGTCGCCGAACAGGCAGTGGTCGACGGCGCTTACGCCGACCTGGCGCGTGAGCAGGCAGCCACCGACGCGGCGCTGGAGAAGCATCCGGATCTGAGCGTTCGTCTGGGCAGCAAGTCCGTCGCCGTGCGGGAGCTTCTGGTGCACCGGATCGAGGAGTACGCCCGACACTGCGGCCACGCGGATCTGTTGCGCGAGTGCATCGACGGTCGGGTGGGCCAGTGAGTCACCAGGGCCGGCTCGGCGCGCATCAGCACCTCCGTCACAAACCAGCGGGATAACAGCGCAGCCCGGCAGGGCAGAATGAGCCGTGCTCAAGGCTTGCCTCAACGGGAACCGCCCGCCAAGCACCGGCGTGCCCGTCACGCCGGAGCAGCTGGCGCAAGCGGCTCTCGCGGCCGTCGAGGCCGGCGCGGATGCCGTGCACATCCACCCGCGCGACGCGCGCGGCGCGGAGTCGCTGGCGACGCCGGATGTCGTGGCCGCAGTGAGCGCCATCCGCGCGACGGGGCGGCATACCCGCATCGGCGTCACCACGCACCAGGGCGCCTGCCCGGACGAGCGCCGCCGCGTCGAGCTGGTCCGCGGGTGGCCAGGACCGGCTGAAGGCGGCCCCGACTTCGCCAGTGTCAACTGGCACGAGGCCGGGGCCGGGGAGATCGCGTTCGCGTTGCGGGCCAAAGGGATCGGTGTCGAAGCCGGCATCTGGACGGCCCGCTCCGCGTCGGCGTTCCTGCGCACCACCTGGCCCCGGCAGGTCGAACGCGTGCTCGTCGAGGTGATTCCAGCGATGACACCGGGCTCCTCGGGAGTGTGGGCCGCCGAGCGTGTGCTTGCTGCTGTGGGTATGCCGTCTGGCCCAGTGCTCGTCCACGGTGAGGGAACGTGGGCCTGGCCGGTGCTGCGTTGGGCCCAACGCAGGGGCTACGACCTGCGCATCGGGCTGGAAGACACCCTCGTCGACGAGCACGGCCGCCGGGCATCCGACAACGCCGCTCTGGTCCGAGCCGCCCGCACCATGCCGCGGCACGGCCCCGCCGACTGGCCGGTGCCCAGCCCGACGGGCGAGCGCCGCTGGTGGGAGCCGCAGGATTCCTGATGGGCTGATGTTCGGGCGGCAGGTCAGCGGCTGGTGAGGCCGACCCGAATCCCGAGTGCGACCAGGACGCTTCCGGTGACCGCCTCGAGCCGACGCCGCACCGCGGTCTGTCGGAACCAGCCCCCGGCGCGACCCACCCCAGCGGCGAGGCCGGCATACAAAGCCGTCTCGATGGCCACCTGCACCAGCGCCAGGGCCAGCGTGGTAGGGAGCACCGGGCGACCAGCAGGGACGAACTGTGGGTAGAGCGCGAGGAGGAACACCGCTGCCTTGGGGTTGGCCAACTGCACGACGAGGCCCTCACCGAACAGCCACACACTGCCGCGTCGGCGCGTGCCGGCCGGCGTTGCCTCGGGTGTCGCCTGCCCACGCCGCAGTCGCCACGCAGCCCGAAGCGAGCGAGTGCCGAAGACCAGCAGGACAACCCCTCCGATGACCCGCAAGGCGACAAACCCGGCCTCAGATGCGGCAACCAGGGCCGAGAAACCGAGTCCAGCCAGCAGTGCCCAACCAAACAGGCCCAGCTCCAGCCCGAGCACCGTCGCCATCGCGCTGCGAAACCCCAGCAGCGAGGCCCGCCGCAGGATGAGAGCCACGGCAGGCCCTGGGGTGGCCGAGACCAGCACGACTGTGACGACGAACGCAGCAAGTGAGGCGGCCACGTCCATGGCCGGAGTCTAGGCGGTGGGTCGGCGCAGGCGGCCCAGGACCGGGTCCACGAAGCGGGCCACCTCCGCGATGTGGAACAGGCGCGCCAGCAGGTAGTAGGTCCCGCCGAACAGCGCCCCGCCCACCATGAGGACGACCAGGTCGCTGACCCGACCACGCCCCGGCAGCGCCCGGGTGAGGCCGACTACGGCCCCCCACGCCACAACCCCGGCCAGCACGGAGGCCAGGATCATCCGCACCCAGCTCCGCACGACCGCGAAGAGGCCGAACCGGCCGATCCGCCGCCGTACCAGGGTCATCCCGAACGCCGAGCTTGCCAGGTTGCTCACCACCAAGCCGATCGCGATGACCGGCACCGTCCACTGCGGCAGGAACGCCAGCGACGAGAGAGTGACCGCAACTGCTGTGATCGTCAGCACGACCTGCGTGGTGAACGCCTTGGCGCCGTCCTCGAAGGCGTAGAGGTAGCGCTGGTTGAGCACGTCGACCCCGAAGGGCAGGATGCCCGGCGCCATGCAGGCCAGCACGAGCGCTGTGGCCGGGATCTCGGCCGGGTCCTTCGAGGTGTAGAGCAACCCGGTCAGCGGCAGGGCGAAGACGATGAGCGCGGCGGAGGCCGGCAGGGTGATCGCAGCCGGCACGGTCAGGCCCTGCACGTAGTCGCGACGCAGGGCCGGGTAGTCCCGCTCGTGCACCGCCTTGGAGATGCGCGGGTACATGGCGGTGAAGATGGACAGCGCCACCAGCGAGTGCGGAACCATGAAGACGAAGAGCGCATTGGCCCACACGGCGACGCCCGCGACGAACGGCTCACCCGCAGCCCGCGCAGTTTCGCTGTCGCCGGAGGCATGCCACATCACCCGCGAGGAGACCAGGTAGGCCAGCTGCGACACGAGCAACGCGCCGAAGGCCCACCCGGCCACCCGCGAGGTCGCGCCAAGCCCGACTCCCCGCACCCCGATGCGCGGCCGGAACCGAAAGCCCTTGCGCCACAAGGGAAATACCAGAATGACTGCTTGAGCAGCGATGGACGCGGTCGCCGTGCCCGCGAACCACCACACCATCGGCGCCGTCCACTCCGACGGTGCGACATGCCCGTCGAAGAGCAGCATGAACGCGACCAGCCCGACGATGGCGACGACGTTGGCCAGCGCCGGCGACCATCCGAACGCTGCGAACTGCCCTCGGGCGTTGAGCACCTGCCCGAGCAGCCCGTACATGCCGTAGAAGAAAATCTGCGGGATCGTGATGACGGCGAAGAATGTCGCGAGGTCTAGGGCGCTGCCGGTGAGCTGACCGGCATACAGCCGCACCAGCCACGACGCGCCGAGGGTGGCCACGACGGTCACGACGAGCAGCCCGGTGAACGCGACGGTGAGCAGCTTGTCGGTGTACTCGCGCCCCCCGTCCGGCTGGCTCGAGGCCTTGACCAGCTGCGGCACGAGGACCGAGCTGAGCACCCCACCGGCGACGAGCATGTAGATGACGTT
>JBIOUP010000188.1:0-15990 GCA_044867305.1 Dermatophilaceae bacterium | reverse complement strand
GCAGGTAGGCCCGCGACGGCTGCCCGGTATGCCGGGAGGGCACCGTCACGCTGAAGCCGCCCACTTCGCTGATCGCCTCGGTGGCCCCCTCGAACCACTCCGGGTGATGGTCCACGACCCACTGACTGCCGAGCTTGCCGCCGGCCTCCTCGTCGGCGAAGAAGGCGAACGTCGTCGTGCGAGCCGGCTTCGCGCCGGTGCGGGCCAGGTCGCGGACGCACGCCAGAATCATCGCGTCCATGTCTTTCATGTCCACGGCTCCGCGTCCCCAGAGGCACCCGTCGCGCTCCTCTGCGGAGAACGGGTCCACCTGCCAGTCAGCCGCGTCGGCGGGGACGACGTCGGTGTGCCCGTGGACAACCAGTCCCGGCCGAGACGGGTCGGCGCCCTCGAGCCGGACCATCACCGAGGCGCGGCCCGGTGCGCTCTCGAGCAGGACAGGGTCAAGGCCCACCTCGTGCAGCAGCTCCATGACGTACTCAGCGGCCGCTCGCTCCCCCGGACCTTGGTTGTCGCCCGTGTTGACCGACGGGATGCGGATGAGATCCGCGCAGATGCGGACGACCTCCTCCTCGGGAGCGAGGACTGCCTGGTCGGCCATGTCGCCTCCTGACGCCAACGGGCTGGCGCCAGCCTAGCCAGCCACGCGCTCGAACACGGCCGCCAGCCCTTGGCCCCCGCCGATGCACATCGTCTCGAGGCCGTAGCGGGCCTCGCGCCGGTCCATCTCTCGCGTCAGTGTGGCCAGGATCCGGGCACCAGTGGCACCGACCGGGTGGCCGAGTGAGATCCCGGAGCCGTGCACGTTGGTGCGCTCCATGTCGGCCGGCCCGAACTTCCACGCGCGCAGGACCGCCAGCACTTGGGCCGCGAAAGCCTCGTTGAGCTCGATGAGGTCGACCTGCGCCAAAGTGATTCCGGCTCGCTCCAAGGCCATGGCGCTGGCCGGCACGGGGCCGATGCCCATCCGCTCCGGTTCGACTCCGGCGACGGCCCACGACACCAGCCGCACCAGCGGGCGCAGACCCAGCCGCTCGGCATACTCGCGCCTGGTGACGAGGCACATGGCGGCGCCATCGTTCTGTCCGCTGGCGTTGCCGGCCGTGACCGTGGCATCGGGGTCGATTCGCACGCGGACCGGCTTGAGAGCAGCGAGGGAGTGTTCGGTCACCTCAGGGCGTGGATGCTCGTCGGTGTCGACGACGTGCGTGCGCCGACTGGTTCGCACCCGCACCGGCACGATCTCCTCGGCGAAGGTCCCATCCTGCTGGGCCTGGACCGCACGGCGGTGCGATTGCAGCGCCAGCTCGTCCTGGTCCTGGCGGGAGATGGCGTACTCACGGCGCAGGTTCTCCGCTGTCTCGAGCATGCCGCCCTCGAGGTAGTGGCTGCGCCCCCCAGCAGTGGACCGCGCGCGGGCCAGCACGTCGTGCATCGTGAAGCTGCCCGACGACCCGCGGCGGATGTCGGTCGTGTAGAACGCCGCGTTGCTCATACTTTCGGTGCCGCCGGCGACCACGACCCTGCTGGCGCCGGTCTGCACCTGCAGCGCCGCCTCGATGACCGCCTGCAGCCCGGACCCGCATCGACGATCGACCTGGATGCCCGGGACGCGCACCGGCAGACCGGCGTCCAGCGCCACGACCCGCCCGATCGCCGGTGCCTCGCCGTTCGGACTGCAGTGGCCCAGGATGACGTCGTCGATGTCGTCAGAGTCGACGCCGGTTCGCTCGAGCAACGCCTGCAGCACCGTGACGCCCAGGTCGGCCGCGGACACCGGGGCGAGTGACCCCCCGTAGCGCCCGACCGGGGTCCGAAGCGGTTCGCAGATCACGACATCGGGCATGGGGCGGCCTTTCTCAATCCATCCAGAGGTCACCAGGTGCTGCTGAACGCGCCTGATAGCTGCACAGTCTGACCTGTCGGCGGGTGGGGCGGGGGGCGGCCTCGACCGAACGCGGGCTACTTACACCGTGTAGACGACGACGGCCGCCGCCAGCTCGCCGCTCGACTTCAGATAGTGGGTCGCCGCCTTGCGCCCGAAGCGCACCCGCTGGCGGATCAGCTCGTAAGGCCCCATCTCGCGGGAAGCCTCGATGCACACGTGGTACTCCCCCACGGGAACCCGATGCCCGGACTCGTCGGTCAGGTCCCACTCGACGCTGTTCGACCCGGCCGGTTTGGTGCTGCTCGACGTGGTCTCGGTGCGGCCCAGGGCTGCGTACCAGTCCGCCATGGTGTTGATCCCCTCCATGTCCTTCACGAAGACGGTGCGGACCAGCGCCCCCTGCCCGTCCTCGATCCACACCGCGATGTGCGGGTCGCGCACCAGCCCCCACCCGGACAGCAGGGTGTAGGTGAACGAGATGACGGCGCGGGCGCTCACCGGGACCGCCGGTTCCGGCGTGTCCGTCGCAGGGGCATCGGGCCGGCCCCCCGTCTTTGCTCGCTCGCGTACAGTGGCGAAGCGCGACTCGGACATGCCGTGAGGATAGACCCGCCTGCTGGCTGCCTTTGGCAGCCGTTCGGTTGTCAACCGCGTTGGGCTGGCCACAGACTGCTGCGATGGGGGGTGAGCCGTCCGTGACCACCGGCAGCCGGGGCGTGCTGCGGGTGAGCATGCTCGGCGGCTTCGGTGTGTCGGTCGGGGACCGAACGGTGCCCGAGGTGTGGCGGCTACGGAAGGCGAAGTCCCTCGTGAAGCTGCTGAGCCTCAGCGAAGCCCATCGCGTCCATCGCGATGTGGTCACCGCAACGCTCTGGCCCGACCTTGCCCCAGATGCGGCGATCAACAACCTGCACCAGACGTTGCATGCCGCGCGGCGGGCCTTGGGGGCAGCGGGTGCTCCCGCCGATGTCCTGCGGCTCAAGGACGATGTGGTCTCCCTGTCGGCCGACGGCGGACTGGGCACCGACGTCGAGACCTTCCTCGAGAAGTCGCAGCGGGCCCTCGCCACAGGGCTGGCCGAGGACGCACGAGAGGCGATCGGCGCGTATGCCGGTGAGCTGCTTCCCGAGGACCGCTACGACGACTGGGTGGGTCCCCATCGCGAACGCCTGGCTGCCCTTCGCGCCGCTGTCCAACAGCGTCTGGCGGCGGCCCTGCTCAGCGGCGGCGATGTCGACGAAGCCATCGCTATGTTGCAGCTCCTCGTCCAACAGCGCCCAACCGACGAGCCGTGCCACCGGCTGCTGATGCTGGCCCTGGATGCCTCGGGCCGACGTTGGGACGCCCTCGACGTCTATGACCGGCTGCGTCAGGCCCTGGAGGACGAGTTCGCTGCCAGTCCGGAGCCCGACACCGTCCACCTGCACCGCCAGCTGCTGGCCGGTCGGTTCGGCGCCACCACACAAGTGAGCAACAACCTGCCGGCCGGACACACTGCCTTCATTGGCCGACGTCGCGAGCTGGCGGAGCTTCCCGGGGTGCTCGACCGGACCCGACTGCTCACCTTCAGTGGCCCGGGGGGCGTGGGCAAGACCAGGCTCGCCATCGAGCTCGCGCGGCGACTGACCAGCCCGCTCGACCATCCCGACGGCGTGTGGCTGGTCGAGCTGTCCGGGCTGCGCGAGGGCGCCCTCGTGCCGGCACAACTGGCCGCCACCCTGGGGTTGGCGCCCGGCAAGACCACCCCCACCCAGCACAGGTTGCCGACCAGCTGGCCACCCGTCGAAGCGTCCTCGTCCTGGACAACTGCGAGCACGTGCTTGAGGCCAGTGCCGCGTTGGCACACGCGTTGCTCGAGGGGTGTCCGGGCATCACCGTGCTGGCCACCAGCCGCGAGCCGCTGCACCTGCCCGAAGAGGTGGTCTGGCGGGTGCCGTCCCTGGCACTGCCGGACGCTTCCGGCGCGGCTGACCCGGACGCTGTCGCCCGACACGACTCGGTCGCCCTGTTCCTGCGGCGGGCCAGCGATGTGGCCCCGCATGTTCGGTTGGACGCTGCGACCGCGGCGCCGATCGCGAGAATCTGCCTGCGCCTGGACGGGATGCCCCTGGCCCTCGAGCTGGCGGCCGCCCGCACCGCCCACCTCGCGCCGGCGCAGCTCGCGGACCTGCTCGACGACGCAGTGGCCACCCTGGCCGTCCGTACCCGGGGAGTCCCCGACCGGCAGGCCACCCTGAAGGCGACCCTCGACTGGAGCCACGACCTGCTCGACCAAGACGAGCGGCTCGTGTTTCGTCGGCTGTCTGTGTTTGCCGGGGGCTTCACCCTGGCGGCCGCGGAGCAGGTCTGCTCAGGGACGCTGTCCCGGACGGTTCCCGAGGTGCTCGCCGGGCTGGTCGACAAGTCCTTGGTGGTTGCGGACACCGACAACCGCGAGGAGAGCAGGTTCCGCCTCCACGAGGTCGTCCGCCAGTACGCCGGCGAGCAGCTGACCGCAGCACTCGAGACGGGCGAGCGACGACGTCGGCATGCCCTCTGGTTCACCGAGCTCGCTGAGTCGCTGGATCCGGAGCGCGGCGAGCCGGTCACCGGCGAGCCGAGCAGCTGGTTCGCCATCGAGCACGAGAACCTCCGGCTCGCCCTCGACACCGCACTGCACGTCGCCCCCGACCGGGCACTCGCTGCGTCGGTCGCGGCGTGGCGGGCCTGGATGGCGCGCGGTATGCACGCCGAAGGGTTCAGCTGGCTGACCCGGGCGCTGTCCGCCGCCAGCTCAGCGCCGTCGGACCTGACGGCGCGGGCGCTATTCGCTCTTGCCGTGTTCGAGGTCCGGCTCGGCAGGTCGTGGCACGCAGCGCAGCTGGGCGGGCAGATTGCCCAGCTCGCAGCGACCTCGGGGAGCGCGGTCCGATCTGCCGAGGCGGCCCAGCAGCAGGCCCTGCTCACCTGGATTGCTGGGGAATGGCAACACACCGACGAGCTGGTCGCGGCTGCGGGTGCCCGGCTGGGCGGCGTACCCGGCATACTCGCCGCGCATCACCACCTCGAGGCGCTCTTGGCGCTCAGCCGAGGCGATGCCGCCACAGCACGAACGGCGTTGCGGAACAGCAGCGCTGCCTTGGCCCGCGTCGCACCCGACACACCCGCCTTCTTCTCGGTCTGCTCGTTGGGTTTCTCGGTCTGTAGGGCGAGGGAGCTGTTCTTCACCGTCTTCGAAGAGACCATGCTCGCCGGACGTCGGGTGGGCGCCGCGCAGGCCCAGGGATACGTGTGGTCCACCGCCTCGATGGCCGAGCGGATGGAGGGGAACTTCGGCCCCGCCTCCGCTGCGTTGGACCGGGCCCGGCGGATTTTCACCGGGTTGGCGGACCGCGCGGGCCAAGCGCACGTCCTGGCGGCGCGAGGGCACTTACTCCGTGAGGTGAACGATTTTGACGCTGCGAGAGCCGCTTTCAAGTCAGCGATGGACCTGCGGACCGCTACCTCCGACCAGCGGGGCACGGCAATCGCCTTGACTGGACTGGCCCTGGCCGAGGCCGGGGCGGGCAACGCGGCCGCAGCACGCGCGCTCGCTGACGAAGGTGCGCGGATGCTGGACGGCTCGGGAGACTTGCCGGGGCGGCTGGGGGCCTTGGACAACGTGGCGGCGGTGGAGGTCTTGGCCGGCGAGCCGCGCCGAGCCATGGACGCAGTCGAGACAGGACTGTCGCTGGCCGCCGTACCCGCCTCCCACCGGTCCGTGGGGTGGCAGCACGTCTTGCTCGCCGGTCTGCGGGAGCGGGTGGGTGAGCTGGCCGCCGCCGCTGCCGAGCTCGACGCTGCGGTTGCCGTGTTCGAGCAGGTCGGGGAGCGCCAGGGGTTGGCCGCCGCTCGTGACCTGCAGGCGCGCCTGGGCGGTGCTAAGGGATCGCTAAGAGTCCCTGTTCAGGATCGTGCACGTCAGCAAAGACGTCCGAAAGGCAAAGCAAATGAGCACGATCACGCGAGCCGGCCACCAGCTCGGCGAGGCGACGATCGCTGAGCTGCGGGGCAACATCGAGGGCTCCCTCTCCGTCGAGGGTGACCCGGACTACGACCAGGCCCGGGCGGTGTGGAACGGCGTCATCAACCGCCGGCCCTTGCTCGTCGTGCGCTGTGCGGGAGTGGCCGACGTCATTGCGGGGGTGACGTTCGCCCGCAGCGAAGGGCTGCCCATCGCCGTGCGCGGCGGTGCCCACAGCATCGCCGGCTTCTCCACCTGCGACGGCGGTGTCGTGCTGGACCTCGGGTCAATGAGCGCGGTGTACGTCGATCCGGTGACCCAACGCGCCCGGGTGCAGGGCGGCGCGCTGTGGAAGCACATCGACCGGGAGAGCCAGGCGTACGGCCTGGCCACGACAGGTGGCCTGGTGTCCAGCACGGGTGTCGGGGGGTTCGCCTTGGGTGGCGGCATCGGTCACCTGGCTCGCAAGCATGGGCTCACGTGCGACAACCTGCTGTCCGCAGAGCTCGTGGCAGCCGACGGTCAGCTCGTGCGGGCCAGCGAGGACGAGAACGCGGATCTGCTCTGGGCGCTGCGTGGTGGAGGCGGGAATTTCGGCGTCGTCACGTCCATGGAGCTCGCCCTGCATCCGGTCGGTCCCATGGTGCTGGGAGGTGTCGCCTTCTACCCGGCAGACCAGGCCGCACAGGTGCTTCGTGGCTGGCGAGACACGGTGGCCGGGATGCCGGACGAGCTCACGACCTTGGCGAACCTGACGAGCGCACCGCCGTTGCCGGTGCTCCCGGAGTCGGTGCACGGCAAGAAGGTGGCGGCTGTGATCGCCTGCTGGGCCGGCCCGCACGAGCAGGGTGAGCAGGTCCTGCAGCCGCTGCGCGAGCTCGGCGACCCGATAGCCGACCTGCTCGGCCCGATCCCCTACGTCGCGCTGCAGCAGCTCGTTGACCCGCTGTGGACGCCGGGGGCCGCGAACTACTTCACCTCGGCCTTCCTGGAGGAGCTGCCGGACGACGCTGTCGACGTCTACGTCGGTGCTCACGCACAGGCCGCAGGCCCGCCCGCCTTCTGCGAGCTGCACATTCACCAGCTCGGCGGTGCCGTGGGCCGGGTGCCCTCTGACGCCACGGCTTTCGCCCAGCGCAGCGCGCCGTACGTCATCAACTGCATCGCCCGCACGCCCGCCGGCGAGGACTCGGCGGCGACGTTCGCGTGGGCCCGGCAGACCCGGGAGGCGATGTCGCGGTACGGCAATGGCGCGATGTACGTGAACTTCACCGGCGAGGGCGGGCAGGGACCGGCCCGAGCGTCCTACCCGCCCGAAACGTACCGGCGCCTTGCCGAGGTCAAGCGGCGCTTCGACCCCGACAACAGCTTCCGCTTCAACCAGAACGTGCTGCCGGCCGACGGTTGAGCGGGCGCTTGCTGGCCCCCGTTTGCCGTCGCGGGCGATTGCCTCCTCGGCAGACGGTGGTCGCCAGTGACCCGGACCGGCGCCCGTTTGCTGGGCGGGATCTCGTGACCTTCGTGGGGCGGGCCATCGCAAACTCGTTGACTTTGCGTCCACTCCACGATGCGTCCAGGAGATCCTGCAAACTCGTTGACTTTGCGTCCACTCCACGATGCATCCTGGAGCAACCTGCAAACTCGTTGAGTTTGCGTCCGCTCCACGATGCGTCCCGGAGATCCTGCAAATTCGTTGAGTTTCCGTCCACTCCACGATGCATCCTGGAGCAACCATCAAGTCGTTGAGTTTGCGGCGACGAGGGCGAATGATCGGGCGGACCCGCCAGCGACCCGCCGTCAGCGACCCGCCGTCAGCGACCCGCCGTCAGTGCCCCGCCGTCAGCGCCCCGCCGTCAGCGCCCCGCCGTCGACGGGTTCCGGTATGCCGCGTGCGTCGTGTCCGACCGGATGTGCGAGCAGCCATTCCCACACCTCGATGGGGCTCTGGGCGAGCTGCTCGGCGCCACAATGGCACACTCCGAGAAGGGTGTCGGAGCCCGGCACCCAGCGCACCAGCATCACCCGCTCGCCCTGCAGATGTCGCTGCGCGTGCGGCATACTCATCCCCTGACCGCCGGAGGCGCTGACGCTCACGGCACGACCGCGGCGGCCGGGACGGCGGGTGGCCTCGCTGCCGCCGCGACCTGCTTGGCGATCATCCGCCGCGCGGCCAGGCCTCCCGTGTCGATGTTGATGCTGAGCTCCTGGTAACCAGCCTTCTCGGTACGCAAGGCCTGCTCCAGCACGTTGAGCGCCACCACGTCCTGCAGCACGACGGTACGGTTGTTCTCCGCGAGCCCGCGCGACACCTCCTCGTCATCGAGCGCGAAGTCGCGGGCCACGGCCCAGAAGTCGTGCGTCGAGGACTCAGTCTCTGGCGTGATCGCGTAGACGACCTCGACGTGGTAGCCGTCGGGGTCGGTGCCGTCGTCACGCGGCAGCACACCGACCGGCGCGACCCGGCTGTGCAGCAGGTAGAGGCAGGGCGGGTGGTACTCGATGTCCTGCCACCGCACGATTCGGCCGGTCATCCCGGTCGCCTGGGTGTAGAACATCGGGCACTCGGCGTCGTCCATGTGCCGGCTGACGTAGATGACCTCGGCGTCCTCGTCGACCTCTGTTGTGATCGGGGTCTCCGCCACCTCGGGAGTGCCGATGTACCCGCCGTGCAGGTAGGTCTCGTGCGACAGGTCCAGCAGGTTGTCGACGAGCAGCAGGTACCGCGCGGCCAAGGGCTCCATTCCGCAGACCGTCGTGTACCCCGGCGCATCCAGCCACGGCGCCCGTGGGATACGCGAGGCATCGGCGAGCTCCTTGTCCCCGATCCACACCCAGACGAAGGAGTCCTGCTCGACCACAGGGTATGCCGTGAGACGCGCTGTGCGTGGGACGCGTGCCTGTCCGGGCACCTTGACGCAGACACCGTCGGCGCCGTAGGTGAAGCCGTGGTACCCGCACACGACAGCGTCGCCGTCCAGATGGCTCGGTGCCTGGGACAGCGGGAACCGTCGGTGCACGCACCGGTCGGACATCGCCGCGATGTCGCCGCTTTCAGTGCGCCAGAACAGGATCGGCTCACCGCAGATGGTCCGTCCAAAGAGCTCCCGACCGATCTCGCTACCGTAGCCCGCGACGTACCACTGGTTGCTCGCGAAGTCGCTCATTGTCACTCTCCTTAGCTCGACGGCTGGACGGTCGCCCGCCCTGGGACGCTGTGCGCCCGACGTGGCCCGTCGTTCGGGTCGATGACATCGTCCTGAACTACGCTCCGGCCCGGAACCACCCTTCCGCCCGATGGAAACCTGCTGTTGGATTGCTGACCAGTCGGCTGAGGTGGCTGGATGAGCAGAACGGGGTGGGACCGTGACACAGTCCCGCACGGCTCTGGGCAAGGGCCTCGCGGTCCTGGGCGCCTTCAGTCATCGGCATCCACGCCTCACCCTCTCGGCGATAGCCCGCGAGACCGGCCTCCCCCTCACGACCACCCACCGCGTCGTCTCGGAGCTCGCTGCCTGGGGGGCCCTGGAGCGCGACGCGGACGGGCGCTGGCACATCGGGCTGCGACTGTGGGAGGTCGCCGCGGTCAGCCCGCGCAGCGTCGGGCTTCGCGAGGCCGCTCTGCCGTTCATGCAGGACCTGTACGAGATCACCCACGAGAACGTCCAGCTCGGCGTTCGGGAGGACGATCAGGTCGTGTTCATCGAACGGTTCGCCTCGCATGCATCGGTGCCGGTGCTCACCGAGGTCGGTGGCCGGTTCGCCCTCACCCCGACCGGCGTCGGCCTGGTGCTGCTTGCCCACGCCTCACCCGATGTACAGGCGCGGGTTCTCGCCGAGCCGGCCACCCGGCATACCGCCATGACGGTCCTGTCGCCTACCCAGCTGCGCCGCCTGCTCGCGGAGGTCCGCCGCTGCGGCTACGCCATCAGCGACCGACAGGTCACCATGGACGCCGTCTCGGTTGCCGCGCCGGTGCGCGGGCCGTCGGGCGCCGTCGTCGCGGCCCTCTCGATCGTTGTCCGCGGACATGGCCCTTCGGCAGTACGCCCGTTCATCCCGGCCGTGCAGGCCGCGGCGCGGGGCATCTCCCGCCAGCTGGCCACCACCCGGCATACTGCGCATTGACCACCGAAGAGGCCTGACTCATGCACCGCAGCACACACGACGAGGTTGAGCTGGACCTCGTCGTGTCCCGTCGCACCGACGTCGCTGAGCGTGTCATCGCCCTCGAGCTGCGCGACCCGACTGGTGGGCTGCTGCCGGCGTGGACAGCCGGTGCCCACATCGACGTGCTGCTCGGCGACGGCATCGAGCGACAGTACTCGCTCTGCGGCGACGACACCGACCGCACGACCTGGCGCATCGCGGTGCTGCGCGAGCTCGACGGGCGGGGCGGGTCCGAACGCATCCACGAGGCGGCACGTCTCGGGGCAACGCTTCGGGTCCGTGGGCCTCGCAACCACTTTCCCCTGGAGCCAGCGCGCCGGTACCTCTTCATCGCCGGTGGCATCGGCATCACGCCGATCCTCGCCATGGTCGCGCACGCGGAGCGGGGTGGTATGCCGTGGACGCTGGCCTACGGCGGGCGCACGCGCTCGTCGATGGCGTTTCTCGAGGAGCTGCTTCAGCGCTACGGCCAACGAGTCGCCGTCACGACCGAGGACGAAACCGGCCTGCTGGACCTCGGCGCACTCCTGCCCGCCCATGAGCCGGGCACCCTCGTCTATGCCTGCGGCCCGGAGGCGCTGCTCAAGGCGGTGGAAGAGCGTTGCGCCACCTGGCCGGAGCATACGCTGCATCTGGAACGCTTCTCTCCCAAGCAGATCGGCGAACCGGTCTTGCACGAGTCCTTCGAGGTCGAGCTGGCCCTGAGCGGCAAGACGATCACCGTCGATCCCGACACGTCGATCCTGCGTGCGGTCGAGGCGGCTGGGGTTCCGGTCCTGTTCTCGTGCACCGAGGGCACCTGCGGCACGTGCGAGACCACCGTGCTCAGCGGCGAGGTGGACCATCGCGACTCGATCCTCACGCCCCAGGAGCAGGCCGCCAACGACACGATGATGATCTGCGTGTCCCGGGCGGCCTGCCCGCGGCTGCTCCTGGAGCTGTAGGGCATCCCCTCAGGGGCGGGCCGCCGAGCGCGACCATGCGGCATACCCGCCGATGACATCTGTGGCGCGATGGACCCCGAGGTCCTGCAGCGACGCCGCCGCCAGGCTCGATGCGTAACCCTCCTGGCAGAGCAGGATCACCTGCAGGTCGTATGCCGCATAGGGCAGCGCGGCTGGGTTGGCCGGATCGAAGCGCCACTCCAGGACGTTGCGCTCCACCGCCAGCGCGAACGGCGGCCCGCCGTAGCGCCGGCGCTGCCGCTCCGGGCGGATGTCGACGAGAACCGCGCCGTGGCCGAGCGCAGCCTTCGCCTGGGCCGGCGTGAGGCGAGCCAGCCGCTCACGGGCGCTGGCCAGGATCTCGTCGACCGAGCGGCGAGGGATGCTCATCATGCTCGCCGTCGTCACCAGCTCACCCCTTCACGTTCTTCGCTCACCTCATGCAGCATCCCGTCTCTGTCGACGTAGGTGCGCATCACGGTGAGCTTCGGCGCGTAGACGTGCAGGCTCACCGCAGGGTCGATGTGCAGGTTGGTCACGCGGTGCACGTGGTGGCGGCCGAAGGTGCGCTGGTCACCTGCGACCAATACCGTGCTCGGGCGTGGGCGTTGAGTCAGCCTGGCCGGCGCGGCGACCTCCTCGGTGAGCTGGCCCTGCAGCACGACGAACGACCCGGCGCTGCAGCCGTGGTCGTGCCAGGCGGTGCCCTGGCCGGGCAGCCAGGTGAGTAGCCACGCCTCGTGGTCGGGGCTGGATGCGATCCGGGCGTAGTAGCGGCTGATGGGGTCGAAGTCGACGAGCCGGCGCCATAGCTCGCGGTGGCTCGCGAGGCGAACAGCAGTGTCGGCAAGGTTGATAGGGGTTCGGGTTCGCTTGGACATGAAGGTGGCTCCTGATGGGTTCGGAGGCGAACGTGGCCGTTCGGCGGCCTGAGCAGCGAGGTCGGCGGCGGCCCCTCGAGGCCTGCGCGGCGGGACATGGGCACGCAGCCAGGCGATGCCGCGGCCTGCCGGGGAAACCGCGGTGCAGGCGGTACCCGTCGACGCGGTCGGCCCGCATCGTGGAAGGGGAGGGCGGGGCGCTAGGTCCGCGTCAACGGTGGGAAGGACCGCGTCAACACAATGCGCTGGCCACGAGCAGCAGGTCGATGTGCCGACGCGAGAACGGCGCCACGGAGCTGGCGGCCAGGTCCAGGTGGCGCGTCATGGTCGTCCTTCGGTGCGCTGTTGCTCGACCGCGTCAACATAACACGACGTTGGGATGAGTCAAACACCAGCTAACCGGCCCGCGGCCCGGCTGCTGCGGAATCGGCAGGTCAGCCTCCCGAAGGACGGTTCCCGCGCGTCGCACGGCATACCGGCGACTCTGCTCGCTTGCCCGGGTGTGTCACCGTAGGTGCATGCCGCCCGAGCCGTAAGGAGCCCTCGTGAGCACTGACGCCTCAGTACGCCCGCTGGCCGTCGTGACGGGCGCCTCGTCCGGAATCGGGCGGGAGCTGGCTCGCCTGGCTGCCCGCGACGGCCACGACGTGGTCGTCGTCGGTCGTCGAAGCGACCGGCTGACGGCGTTGGGCGACGAGCTGGGCCGCCTCGGCGTCAGCTGCACGCCGGTCGTAGCCGATCTCACCGACCCGCATGGGGTTTCCCGAGTGGTCGACGCGTTGGGTGAGCGAGCGGTCGACGTCCTTGTCAACGATGCCGGCATCGGGGGCCGCGGTCGCTTCGCTGTGGAGCGAGAGCTCTCCGCCGACCTGGCGATGGTCGCGCTCAACGTCACCGCGTTGGTGGACCTGACCGGGCGCTTCCTGCCGTCGATGCTTCAGCGAGGCAATGGCGCAGTCCTCAACGTCTCCTCGATCGCCGGGGCGCTGCCTGGCCCGGGCCAGGCGGTGTACAACGCGACCAAAGCGTTCGTGACGTCGTTCAGCCAGGCCCTCTCCGAGGAGACCCGAGGCAGCGGCGTGCGCGTCATGGCTCTGTGTCCAGGTCCCGTTGACACCGAGTTTGCCGTTTCAGCGGGCTATGCCGAGTCGGCGACGAGCCGTCCGCTCATGCGGGTGCTGTCCGCGGCGCAGGTCGCCGAGGCGGGATGGGCCGCGCTGGCCGCCGGCCGCAGTTTCGTGGTGCCGGACTTGGCCACCCGCGTCGGCTTGCAGACTCTCCGATTCCTCCCATGGCGTTGGATCGCGCGAGCATCGGCACCACGCGGCCAGGACCGCCGCTAGCCGGCCCGAAGCGCAGTAAGTAGCCGGCCACTCGACCCCGTGCCCCTGGACGTCAGCCTGTCGGCACTGGCTGGCACGATCGACTCATGGCACTCAACTGGACCACCGAGCTGGTGGAGCAGATCGACTGGCACTGGCAGCATCAACTGCGTCCGCGCATCGACTCCCTCACGGACGAGGAGTACTTCTGGGAGCCGGCACCGGACTCGTGGAGCGTGCGTCCGCGTGGCACATCCACCGCCTCGATGCCGGTCGGCTCCGGCGCGTACACCATCGACTTCGCCATGCCCCAGCCGGTCCCCGCGCCCGTGACGACGATCGCCTGGCGGCTCGGGCACATCATCGTGGGCGTGCTCGGCGTGCGCACGGCCGCCCACTTCGGCGGCCCACCGTGCGACTACGCGTCGTTCGACTACGCGGGCACCGCGGCTGGCGCCCTTGCCCAGCTCGACGACGCGTATGCCGGGTGGCTGGCCGGCATAGGCAGCCTCGGCGAAGACCAGCTGCAGCGTCCTTGCGGTCCCGCGGAAGGTCCGTTTGCCGACCTCACCATGGCGACGCTCGTGCTGCACATCAACCGCGAGCTGATCCACCACGGTGCCGAGATCGCGTTGCTGCGCGACCTCTACCTGCGCCGCTGACCCACGAACAAACCGAGGAGATCTCATGTCGATACCGGCAGGGCTCAACGAGCCCGATGCGATCGCCGACTTCGTCGAAAGCCAGGTCAAGGCGATCCGTGCGGCAGCCTACCGGCTGACCGAGCAGCAAGCCCGCGAGACTCCTTGTCGCAGTGGCCTGTCCGTTGGCGGGCTGGTCAAGCACGCGACGTACGGGCTCACGAGGTACCTGCGCCGGATGCAGGCACCAGGCGAGATCGCATCAGAGGAGTACACGCCCGAGCGGTACGCCGAGTACTTCGGCAGCTTCGCGCTCACCGACGACGAGACCCTGGAGGGGGTCCTGGCCGACCTCGACACAGCGGCCGTCAGGTATCTCGCCGCGGTTCGGGCCGCAGACCCCGACCGGCCGACCATCCAACCGCCAGCGCCGTGGGACGGCCGCGACGAGCCCTCGGAAACCGTCGAACGCGTCCACCTGCTCCATGCCGTGGAGGAGATGGCCCGCCACGCCGGCCATGCCGACATCCTGCGCGAGCAGATCGACGGCGCCACCTCCGCCGACCTGCAGGCGGCCCTCGATGGTCGCCCGGCGAATGCGTTCGTCACCCCATGGCAGGCGCCGGAAACCGCCACCTGAGAGCGCTCGGGGGGCCGCCACCGCAGCCGCTCACGCCATCGCCGCAACATTGACCGCCCGGGCGCGAACCTGACGCAGGCGGCCACCCCGGCTTCGGTGCCGCGCTGAGGCAGACCTGCGCTACTTCTTGATGTCGACGCCCTGCTTCTTGGCCGCTTTCTTGATCCGTTGCTTGATGCTCTTGACGTCGTCGGCCGAGTACCGGGCGGCGTTGTCCTTGTGGTTGATGTAGCTCCACGCCGCACGAATGTGCTTGGGCGAGTCGACGGGGTACTTCTTGTTGGTCGGGTCGGCGAACGTGACGTTCCCGTACTTGCGCTTGCCCTCCTTGGGGTTCGCGTCCTTGCGCTTGCCGGTGCTCTTGGCCATGGGGCTAACCTAGCGCCGTGATCTCTGGGAGCTGGGCCATCGGGGACAGTCCGGAAGGTCAAATCGGACGCCTTTAGCGCCCCGCAGTCGCTTATAGCACCGCATTCGGTGCTACAAGCCGCCAGGACGGTCGAGGAGCGGCCGAAATGCGCACCAGGTCCACGACGATGCGGCCGGTGCTGACGAACTGCCGGCAAGGGCAAGGGCAAGGGCAACGGGTCCACCGACCGGTCGGCGGCGGCCGGCACCACCGCGAGCGTGTCGGTGGCGCCGACCGTGCCCCCACCTCAGGTAGCCGCGTGATCGCTGGTAGTGCACTGCCCCAGGAGCTTCCGTGATACGAGCCATCACCTGAAGGCGCCTTGACCGGCACCGCCACGAACAATAGCGTCCAAGGCAAGCCGAGCCGAGAAGTCCCGATCACATCGCAGAAGCGGAGTCCCAGGTGCACGCGCCAGAGCCGGTCGGCGTCCCCGAGTCGCCTCGTCCCGACCTGGACCTGGACGCTCTCGGCTCCTGGCTCACCGGGCGCCTGCCCGGCGTGACCAGCGAGCTGCAGGCCCAGCGGCTCACTGGCGGCCAGTCCAACCCGTCCTGGCTGTTGCACAGCGGCGACCGGGCCTGGGTACTGCGGGCCAAGCCTGGCCCGGCCAGCTCGCTGCTGCCTTCGGCGCACGCCATCGAGCGCGAGTATGCCGTCCAGGCGGCGTTGCGCGACACCGACGTCCCGGTGCCCGAGGTGCAGTTGCTCTGCGAGGACGAGTCGGTCATCGGCGCCGCTTTCTATGTCATGAGCTTCGCCGACGGGCGGATCTTCCGCGAGGCCTGGGTCCCCGACGTCTCGGTGTCGGAACGCGCGGCGATCTTCCAGGAGGCCAACCGGGTGATTGCCAGCCTGCACATGGTGGACTGGGCGGCGCTCGGCCTTTCCGACTACGGCCGCCACGACGGGTTCTTCGAGCGGCTCATCTCCCGGTGGACCCGCCAGTACCGGGCCTCGGAGACCCAGCGCATCGAGGCCATGGAACGGCTCATCGACTGGCTGCCCGCGCACATCCCGTCGGCCGGCGCCCACGAGATCGCGCTGGTGCACGGTGACTACCGGCTCGAGAACCTCGTCTATCACCCCACCGAGCCGCGCATCATCGCGATCCTG
>JBIOUP010000187.1:0-12321 GCA_044867305.1 Dermatophilaceae bacterium | reverse complement strand
TTCGACCCCGACACGGTGTTTCGGCTGCAGCACTCCACGCGCCAGCGGCGGTACGACATCTTCAAGGAGTACAGCACTCGGGTCGACGAGCAGTCCGAACGGTTGATGACCCTGCGCGGCCTGTTCGACTTCGCCGACGCGTCGGCCACGGGCCGAGCGCCGATCCCCATCGACGAGGTCGAGCCGGTATCCGAGATCGTCAGGCGGTTCAACACCGGGGCGATGAGCTACGGCTCGATCAGCAAGGAGGCGCACGAGACCCTCGCCATCGCGATGAACCGCCTCGGCGGCCGGTCCAACACCGGTGAGGGCGGGGAGGACGAGGACCGGTTGCTCGACCCGACCCGACGCTCGGCGATCAAGCAGGTCGCCTCGGGCCGGTTCGGCGTGACCAGCCTGTACCTCACCGAGTCGGACGACATCCAGATCAAGATGGCCCAGGGCGCCAAGCCGGGGGAGGGCGGGCAGCTGCCGGGCAACAAGGTCTACCCGTGGGTCGCCAAGACGCGGCACTCGACACCGGGGGTTGGGCTCATCAGCCCCCCACCGCACCACGACATCTACTCCATCGAGGACCTCGCCCAGCTCATCCATGACCTGAAGAACGCCAACCCGCGGGCCCGGATCCACGTCAAGCTGGTCGCCGAGATCGGGGTCGGCACGGTCGCTGCAGGCGTCTCGAAGGCGCACGCTGACGTCGTGCTCATCTCCGGTCACGACGGAGGCACCGGAGCCGCGCCGCTCACCTCCCTCAAGCACGCGGGCGCGCCATGGGAGCTCGGCCTCGCTGAGACGCAGCAGACGCTTCGTCTCAACGGGCTGAGGGACCGGATCGTCGTGCAGACCGACGGACAGCTCAAGACCGGCCGCGACGTTGTCGTGGCGGCCCTGCTCGGGGCCGAGGAGTTCGGCTTCTCAACCGCGCCCCTCGTCGTCAGCGGCTGCGTCATGATGCGGGTCTGCCACCTCGACACTTGCCCGGTCGGCGTCGCGACGCAGAACCCCGACCTGCGCGCCCGGTTCACCGGTCGGCCCGAGTTCGTCGAGACCTACTTCGAGTACGTCGCTGAGGAGGTGCGCGAGTACCTCGCGCAGCTGGGCTTCCGGACGGTCGCCGAAGCCGTTGGCCAGTCCTCGAGCCTGGTCACCGACCGGGCGATCAGCCATTGGAAAGCGTCCGGTCTGGACCTGTCGCCGATCCTTGCCGAGGTCGACGACCCGACCGGCGGGACGCGCTACCAGACCGCCGGGCAGGACCACGGGTTGGAGAAGGCCCTGGACCTGCAGCTCATCGCCATGTCCCGGGCCGCTCTGGACCACGGCGAGCCGGTGCGGGGCAGCATCGCGGTGCGCAACGTCAACCGCACGGTGGGGACCATGCTGGGGCACGAGGTGACGAGCGCCTACCCCCTCGGGCTGCCGGACCACACCATCGAGCTCACCCTCACCGGCTCAGGCGGCCAGTCGTTCGGCGCGTTCCTGCCTCGGGGCATCACCCTGATCCTCATGGGGGACGCCAACGACTACGTCGGCAAGGGCCTGTCGGGCGGACGGGTCGTGGTGCGGCCGCACGGGTCTGCGCCACTGGCCGCGGAGGAGAACGTCATCGCGGGCAACGTCATTGCCTACGGCGCGACCGGCGGCGAGCTGTTCCTCCGCGGTCAGGCCGGCGAGCGGTTCTGCGTGCGCAACTCGGGGGCCACCGCAGTGGTCGAAGGGGTGGGCGACCACGGCTGTGAGTACATGACAGGCGGACGGGCACTCATCCTCGGGGCGACCGGGCGCAACTTCGCCGCCGGAATGTCCGGCGGTCTGGCCTACGTCCTGGACCTGCGACCGGAGCTGGTCAACCCCGAGCTGGTCGATTTGCGACCCCTGCGTCACGCCGACGCGTGCACCGTCCGGTCCCTGCTCGAACAGCACACCTCATGGACCGACTCCGCCGTCGCGGCCGGGTTGCTGGCCGACTGGGACAACGCCAAGGACTGTTTCACCCTCGTGCTGCCCCGCGACTACCAGCGCGTTCTCGACGTCCGTGAGCGGGCGAGCGAGGAGGGCCTGGATCTCGAGGGCCCCGAGGTCTGGAGCCGGATCATGGAGGCCTCCCATGGCTGACCCACAAGGGTTCCTCACCGTCCGCGAACGTGAGCTCCCCACCCGGCGGCCGGTTCCGGTGCGGATCCGCGACTGGAAGGAGATCTACGAGGAGCAGGACCTGGCCACCCTGCGCCGGCAGGCCGGACGGTGTATGGACTGTGGGATCCCGTTCTGCCATCAGGGCTGTCCGCTCGGCAACCTCATCCCGGAATGGAACGACCTGGCGTGGAAGGGTGACTGGCACGAGGCCATCGAGCGCCTCCACGCGACGAACAACTTCCCCGAGTTCACCGGGCGGCTGTGCCCCGCACCGTGCGAGTCCGCCTGTGTGCTGTCCATCAACCAGCCCGCCGTGACGATCAAGCAGATCGAGGTCACCACGATCGAGCAGGCGTTCGCCCGGGGTGATGTCCCACCGCTGCCGCCGGAGCGGCTCTCGGGCAAGACGGTAGCCGTCGTCGGCTCCGGGCCCGCCGGGCTTGCCGCAGCCCAACAGCTCACCCGCGCCGGGCACACCGTCGCCGTCTATGAGCGCGATGACGCGCCTGGTGGGCTGCTGCGTTACGGCATACCCGAGTTCAAGATGGAGAAGGCCGTCCTGCAGCGGCGCATCCAGCAGATGCAGGCCGAAGGCACCCGGTTCCGCAGCAGCGTCGACATCGGCACCGAGCTCACCGGGCAGCAGCTCCTGGCGCGCTACGACGCCGTGGTGCTGGCCATCGGCGCAACCGTGCCCCGCGAGCTGCCGGTGCCCGGCCGCGAGCTGGAGGGCATCCACCAGGCCATGCAGTACCTGCCTCAGGGCAACCGCGCCGCACTCGGCGAGCCCGTCGAGCACCAGATCCTCGCGACCGGTAAGGACGTCATCGTCATCGGCGGTGGCGACACAGGCGCCGACTGCATCGGCACCGCACATCGACAGGGCGCGCGTTCGGTCACCTCCCTCGAGATCCTGCCCCGGCCCCCGGCGGACCGGACGGGCGAGCAGCCCTGGCCGACCTACCCGATGATCTACCGGGTCGCCGGCGCCCACGAGGAGGGCGGCGAGCGGTTGTATGCCGTCTCGACCAAGGCGGTCCTCGGCGACGACAACGGCCGGGTGCGAGCGCTGCGCACCTGCGAGGTGCGGATGCAGGACGGCCGGTTCGCCGAGGTGGAGGGCACCGATCATGAGATCCCGGCGCAGCTCGTCCTACTCGCCATGGGCTTCTTGGGCCCTGAACCCGGCGGCGTGGTCGAGCAGCTGGGCGTCCGGCTCGACGCGCGGTCCAACATCGTGCGCGACCGCACCTACATGACGAACGTGCCGGGGGTCTTCGTCGCCGGAGACGCCGGACGCGGCCAGTCGCTCATCGTCTGGGCGATCGCCGAGGGTCGCGCCGCCGCGCACGGCGTCGACACCTGGCTCACCGGCCTCGAGAGCCAGCTGCCTCGTCCGATCGACCCGACCGACCGGGCGCTGACCGTCTGACCCGGTCGGTATGCTGGCGGTGCTTTCCTTGCCGGGCTTTGCCGGGCTTTGCCGGGCAGTGTTGCTGGTGCCCCTGGCCGGGGTGGTGGAATGGCAGACACGGAGCACTCAAAATGCTTTGGCCGCAAGGCCGTGCGGGTTCAAGTCCCGCTCCCGGCACCGAGACAGCGACCCCAGGACCACCCTGACGCACACCTGTAATCCGGTCGAAACACGCCGGTTCGGCGTCCCACCTAAGATCGGCTCATGAGCAACAACGGGTCCCTCCCGCAGCAGGAGCCGGCGCTTCGTGTCGTGGTGGCCGAGGATGAGGCGCTCATCCGCCTCGACCTGGCCGAGATCCTCACCGAGGCCGGCTACGTCGTCGTCGGGCAGGCCGGCGACGGCGAGGAGGCGGTGCGGCTGACTCGCGACCTGGCCCCCGACGTCGTGCTCATGGACGTCAAGATGCCCGTGCTCGACGGCATCACCGCCGCCGAACGGATCGGCTCCGAGCGGCTGGCACCGGTCGTGATGCTGACGGCCTTCAGCCAGAGGGAGCTGGTCGAGCGCGCCCGAGACGCCGGAGTCATGGCGTACGTCGTCAAGCCGTTCACCCCGGCCGATCTCACACCGGCCATTGAGGTCGCCCGCTCCCGCTGGTCCCAGATGCGCACCCTGGAAGCCGAGGTCGCCGACCTGGCTGACCGACTCGAGACGCGCAAGCTGGTCGACCGGGCCAAGGGCGCCCTGATGACGCAGCTGAAGATATCGGAAGCGGACGCGTTCCGGTGGATCCAGAAGACGGCAATGGATCGGCGCCTGTCCATGAAGGAGGTCGCCGAGGCCGTCATCAACGGCCTGCCCCGCGGCTCGAAGTCATCCGTTTGACCGCTCGCCATTGCGGGTACCTCCGGCCCGCGGCCCCACCCGCGCCCGACAAATCGAACGCCTTTCCCTGCACCGCTGTTCCCCCTTAAGGTTTCCCCGTGTCCCGTTCCTCGATCGTGGTGCGACGCGCCGACGACCAGCCGCGTCACACCGTGTTTGACCTGTGGATCGCCAACCGCGTCGCCTCGGGCTCCTCGCCTGAGGCGGCCGCGCGCATGGTGGCTGACGGGACCGTCGGGGCCGCACTGTCCCGGCCGGACGTGGCCTGCTACGTCGCGTTCGAGGATGGTCGTCCCGTCGGTTATGTGGTGCTCACCGACCACGCGGTCAGCCCCTTCGCAGATTGCGGGTGCGTGGCGGTGGAACAGCTCTACGTCGCCGAGGACGTCCGCCGGCGCGGCGTCGGCAAGGCGTTGCTCGCGGCGGTCGCCGCCCATGCCGAACGGCACGGTTCAGACCAGGTCGCTACGAACGTGCCCGCGGGCGGTCGAGATCTCAACCGGTACTTCGCCCGGCTCGGCTTCGCTCCCCTCACCGTCCGTCGGATCACGACGACCGCGAGCCTGCACCGCAGGCTCACTCATGAGCCTGGATCGGCCCACTCCCTGGACAAGATGCTTGCGCGGCGGCGCAGTGCTCGCTTGCGCGCGCAGCAGCAGGGGATGCGGGCCTGATCGGGCCGTGCGCGTATGCCGTGCCCGAGCCCCTTGGGGACTACTCCGGCATCCGGATCTCGCAGAGCTTCTCGTGCTCGGCGAGCATGAGCTCGAGGATCTCGTACGGGTTGTCGATCATGTCAGCGCAGGAGCTGATGCCCATGCCGAGGTCGCCCTGGAAACCGTGTCCGGTGATGTTGAGCCCGAGACCGTCGCTGAGCGGCGGGAACGGGTGGACGTCCACCACCTCGGCGTCGCCCACGTGGAGCGACACCGCAGGCGCCGGAACGTTGGAGATCATCACGTTGAACGGCAGGCGCAGCTTGTTCGCCAGGTGCACCCGAGCGGCGACCTGGTTGAGCAGCGTGGCCATGGTGGGCGCCGCTACGGCCGCCACATCTCCAAGGACTGCCCGCGGCAGGCTCGGTGAGCGTTTGGCCTCCAGCATGTCCCGGTGCACGGCGGCCAGCCTCTCGCGTGGAGTGGGCAGGTGCGTAGGAACTGGGCACAGCGTCAAGGTGATGTGATTGTTGATGTCTTTGGCCACCGGGGTGTCGCGGGTCGCGATCGGCACCAGCGCCATCAGCGGGGTTGTCGGCAGGGCGTTACGATCGCGAAGCCACTGCCGCAGGGCTCCCGCGGACATGGCCACGAACAGGTCGTTGATCGTGGTGCCGGTGCTGCGGCGCATGGACCGGCTGGCGCGGGTCGGGATGGCGGCATAGGCCCACGCCCGCGTGGCGCTGAGGGCGCCGTTGAATGGTGTGGGCGGAGGGTAGCCGGGGATCGTCTGTCCCGACCAGTGCTGGTCGGTGCGCCGGCGCTTGGATGATGGATGGTCCGGATCCGGCGGCGTCGGCTCCAGAAGCTTGTCCAGCTGGTTGGCGAGATTCGTCGCTGCCAGCTCGGTGGAGCGCCTTGCGACTCTCGGTGTCGCCACGGCGGCCCGCCCCGTCAAGCGCACCACGGCGCGGGCCATGCTGCCCACCTCCGTGACCCCGCTCGTGAGCATGGTGCGCGTTCCAGGCGGCGCGTCGGGTACCCAAGGGACCCCCTCGTCGTCGGACGGATCCGGGGGGCCGAAGAGGGCCAGCAAGATGTCTCTTGCGCCCAGGCCGTCGGCGGCGCTGTGGTGCAGCTTGGTCGCGAGGACGCTTCGCCCGTTGGCCAGGCCAGTAACCAGATGCAGCTCCCACAAGGGCCGACTCCGGTCCAGCTTGATCATGTTGATCCTGACCATCTCGGCGGCGACCGCGTCCGCGTGGGCTTTCCCGCCCAGGTCGCTGAGGAAGAGGTGGTTGTCGATGTCGAACTCTCGGTCATCCACCCACCACGGCCGGCCCACCTTGAGCAGCGGCGGGCGCAGCTTGCGCCGCAGGATCGGGGCCCGATGCAGGCGAGGCTCGACCTGTCGGCGCACGTCGTCCAGCGAGATCAACCGGTCCAAGGGCGTGACCGTGAGAACGTGCCCGATGCTCACCGGTCCGTCCAGGGCGAGAAAGGAGGAGTCGAAAGCACTGAGCTGGATGGCCTGCACTCCCGCCTCTTCCCTGTTCGGATGCCCGGTGGCCGGTCAACTCCTCCGCACGCTACCAACTCCCGGATCGATTCGTCTGCGCAGAATGGCCGTCCGCCGGTTGGTGCCGCGCAGCGGTATCCACCCCTATCGTCGGCGTGGAGTGCATCCACGCGTGTGAGGACGGTTGCATCTTCAAGCGGGCTCTGGGGCGGGGCACGCGCAGCGGGTAGCATCCCAGTCACTCTGGTCACACCGACTGCTCACTGGCGACACCGAGGAGCGTGACATGCAGCAGGTCGCTGGCATGGACGGCATGTTCCTCAGCATCGATGAGTCCGAGACAGCGTCTGCGGTCATGGGCGGTTTGCTCGTCTTCCACCCAGTGCCCGACCAGGTGGCCGGCAGCCTTGCCGCTGTGCGCGAGCGAATCGCCCAGCGGCTGGACGGCATACCACCCCTGCGCTGGGTCCGGGCGAGCATCCCGATAGGGATGAACAACGCATACTGGACTGAGGTGGACCGTCTCGACCTGCGCGCTCACACCAGGGCGGTCCCCGTGCCGGCGCCTGGGACGGACCGGGAGCTGGCGACGACGGTCGCGCGCATCATGCAGGTTCCGCTCGCGCAGGACCGGCCCCAGTGGGAGTATGTCGTGCTCACCGGGCTCAGCGACGGGCGCCTGGCGCACCTGCTGCGCATCCACCATGGTCTTGTCGATGGCAGCATGATCCCGATCATCGTCAACCTGCTCTCCGACCGACCCACCCTGGCTCCCGATCCCCGCGACTCGCGAGCGGCATCGGGCGGTCCTCCTGGCAAGCTCCGGTTGGCAACCCGGGGGGTGGTCAACGCCGCGATGACCCCGGTGCGCTTGGTCGTTCTGCAAGCCAAGACAAGCGTCTTCCTGGCCGGGCGGGTCAAGCACGAGGGTGCGTTGTTGTTGCCGGCCTACCTGGCTCGGATGCTGCCCGGAACGTTCGCCAAGCCCCTCACTGCCGTGGTGAACGGCCAGCAACGTCTCTTCGGGCGAGCCGAGGTGAAACCCGTTGTGCCAGTTGTCCGGGCGCGCAAGAGCCCGTTCAACGGGAAGATCACGGCACGGCGGGCGTTCGTGTTCGGGGAGCTGCCCCTGCACGAGGTGAAGGCGGTCGCCAAGGCGCACAGCAGTACCCTCAACGACGTCGTTGTGTCCTGCTGCGCGGGCGCCTTGCGGCGCTATCTGCTCTCTACCGGAGAGGTGCCGCAGGAGCCGCTGATCGTCTGCATCCCCTATTCGGTCCGAGGCGACGACGACAAGCACCGATGGGCCAACCATGTGACGACGATCTTCGCTGAGCTCCCGACCAACATCGACGACCCCCTCCAGCAGTTGCGGGCGGTGCGTGAGCAAGTCCGCTCAGCGCGGGACAACGTCGAGGCGTTGCCCACCCACCTGCTCCGGGAAGCCAGCAACTTCATCCCCCAGACGCTCTGGAAGCTGTCGGTCAAGCTCGTGGCCAAGGGGCCGGACTGGATTCCGGGCGCGTCCTGGAACGTCGTCGTGGCCAACTCTCGCGGACCGGCCAAACCAGTGGAGATGACCGGAGCGCGCGTCGCTGGGCTCTGGCCGGTCGCCTTCCTGACCCCGGGTGTCGGCCTGAACATCACCGTGCAGAGCTACACCGACCGCCTCTGCGTCGGCATCATGGGCTGCCCCGACCTGCTGCCCGACCTGAGCCCGCTCCCCGAGCACCTCGTCGCGGCACTCGACGACCTCGCCACCGCCTCTGGGGTCACCACCGTGCCAGCGCGGCACCCATACCCCATCCATCCGCATCAGGCGAGCTGATCGCAAGCTGAGACGACCCGGCAGGAGCGCGAATGACGTTCAACCTCGCCTCGATCCTCAAGGACTCGACCCGGCGTGACCCGGACCACCCGGCCATCATCTTCGACGACGTGACCTTGACCTACGCCCAGCTGGAGACCAAGTCCGACCGGGTCGCGTCCGGACTCATCGAGGCCGGCGTCCGACCGGGTGACGTGGTGGGACTGCAGCTGCCGAACATCCCGGAGTTCGCCATCGCCCTGCACGGGATTCTCAAGGCCGGCGCCACGATCGTCCCGATGAACACCCTCTACAAGTCGACCGAGATCGCCTACCTGCTGCAGGACTCAGGTGCAAGGCACCTCATCACCGACTCCTCGTCTGCCGACCAGGCGGCCGAGGCGCTGGGCCGGGCGGGCGACACCGGGCTGTACGTCGTCGGCGAAATCCCCGCTGGCGTGGCGGGCAAGCCGTTCGCAGATCTGGTCGACCACGAGCTCCTCGACCCGGTACCGTTCGTCCAACGCCAGCCCGGCGACACGGCCATCCTGCTCTACACGTCCGGTACCACCGGCAAGCCCAAGGGTGTCCAGCTCACCCACTTCCAGCTGTTCATGAACGCCGGGGCGCACATGGACGCCTTCGAGATGAACCCATCGAGCAAGGTCATCGCCGTCATGCCGCTGTTCCACGCGCTCGGGTTGTCCGGCATCCTCAACGCCACCGTGCGCTCAGGCGGCACGGTGTTGATGCTGCCCAAGTTCGACGCCAAGCGGGTCCTCGAGACCATCCAGGCACATGGGGCGACGATCATCCACGGGGTCCCGACGATGTACCACTCGCTGCTGCATTTCCCCGACCTGTCGGCGTACGACACGTCGACGCTGCAGATGTGCGGTTCGGCCGGTGCCGCGATCCCCGCTGAGGTCATCGACGAGGTCGAGCGCACCTTCGGGGTGCACATCCTGGAGATGTACGGGCTCACCGAGTCCGGACCGCTCGCGGCATACAACGACCCGAACGACCGCAAGCCCTACAGCATCGGCAAGCCCATCCCCGGAGTGGAGATCCAGATCTGGGACGAGGACAACCAACCCGTTCCGCGCGGAGCGGGCAACGTCGGTGAGATGGTCATCCGCGGCCACAACACCATGTCCGGGTACCTCAACAACGCGGTGGCGACCGAGGAGGCGTTCACCAACGGTTGGCTGCACACGGGAGACCTGGCCTACCTGGACGAGGACGGGTTTCTGTTCTTCGTCGACCGCAAGAAGGAGCTCATCATCCGCGGCGGGTACAACGTCTACCCGCGCGAGGTGGAGGAGGTGCTCTACACCAACCCGAAGGTCTCCGAGGCCGCTGTCGTCGGGATCCCCGACGCACGTCTCGGTGAGGAGATCAAGGCCTACGTGACCCTGAAGCAGGGTGAGACGGGGCAGCCGCAGGAGTTCGTCGACTACGTCAAGGAGCGCCTCGCGGCATACAAGTACCCACGGGTCGTCGAGATCATCGAAGAGATGCCCAAGAGCCCGACGGGGAAGATTCTCAAGAAGGAGCTCGCCAACAGCGGGTAGCCCACCGTCGGGGTCGCCCGCCCCGTCACCCGGATCCATCACTCGGGACGATGTGTCCGGCCCAGCCCACCAGTCCGCTTCTCCGGAAGGCACGTGCATGACTCTTCGTGAAGCACTAGCAACACAGCCGATGCGGCCGTTCCAGATCCGCGTCGTCGTCATCTGCATCATCCTCGCGTTCGTCGACGGGTTCGAGGTCCTCGTCGGCGCCTTTACCGCCACGTCGCTCAGCAAAGACATGGGACTCGACGCGGTTCAGCTCGGGTACTTCCTGAGCGCCAGCACGTTCGGCATGGCCATCGGGGCCGTGGTCATCTCCCCCTTCGCCGACCGGATCGGGCGGCGCAAGCACATCATCATGTGCCTGGCGCTCATCGTCGTCGGCATGGTCGGCTCCGCGGTCGCCATGAACTACACCTTCCTGCTCATCGCGCGAGCCTTCGCGGGCCTGTGGATCGGTGCGCTGATCCCCAGCCTCAACATCCTCGTGTCCGAGTACTCGTCGGATGCCAAGCGCGGCACGGCCATGGGCATCTACGGCATCGGGCTGCCGGCCGGGTCGGGCGCGGGCGGGTTCATCACGACGTTCCTCATCGCGGCATGGAGCTGGCGCGCGGCCTTCTGGTTCGGCGCCATCCTCACCACGCTGCTGCTCGTCGGCAGCCTGATCTGGCTACCGGAGTCGATCCACTACCTCGTGGAGAAGCGTCCGCCACGCGCGTTGGAGGAGTACAACAAGATCGCCGACAAGCTCGGCTACCCGCGGGAGGACGCGCTCCCGCCAGCTCACCGGGCGCAGCATCAGGGCAACGTCGTCGTCTCGGCGATCTTCAAGGGCATCATGGGCAAGCGCACGACCTATCTCTGGCTCGGCTATGGCCTGATGACCGCGGCCTTCTACTTCGGCAACCAGTGGACGCCCCGCCTGGTGACCCAATCGCTCATCGAGCAGAAGCTGATGTCGGATTCGGCAGCGCAGGCGTACGGCAACAACGCGGGCGTCTTGGTATCCCTCGGCGGAGTCGTGGCGGCGCTGCTTTTCGCCTGGCTGGCCACGAAGATCCACCCGCGCGTTGTCACTGCGCTCATCATGTTCTGGGGTGTGATTGCCTACTTCCTCTACGCGAACCTGTTCTACATCCCGGCCCTCGCGTTGATCCTCGCGATCGGCGTCGGGATGGCCGGAAACGGTGGCATCGTCGCGTTCTACGCCATCAGCCCATCGATCTACCCGACCGCGGCCAGAGGCACGGGGGTCGGCTGGATGGTCGGCTTCGGGCGAACCTGGGGCATCGTCGCCCCGATCGTGTCGGGGTACCTCCTCGCAGCTGGTTTGACGGCCAAGTCGCTCTACATGATCTTCGGAGCTCTCTTCGGCATCGCCGGCCTCTGCGTGATCGCCTTGCACCGCACGTTCGTCGGCGAGTCCGACGCGATGCAGGAGGACATCCCAGCCGCCGAGGTTGCGGAGGCCTGAGCCGACCGGCCTAATCCTGACCGGGCAACCGGAGGTATAGGCGTGCGAAAGAGCGCACGTCGATACCTCCGATGCTCGGTTTTACCTCCGGGCGCTGCTGCGCTGGAGGTATGAACGAGCGGTAGAGCGCATGGCTATACGTCCACGCTCGGTTTCACCTCCGACCGGCGAGGGGTGCGCTCAGGCGCGCAGCTCGGCTGCGACTGCGTCGGCGGCGTGGGTCAACGCAGCGACGATGCCGGGCAGCGCGCCAGGCTGGTAACGCACGGTCGGGATGGATACCGAGAGGGCTCCTGCGGGGCCGTCTCGGTCGTGGACAAGCACGCCGATGGCGCACACCCCGCGCTCGGTCTGCCCGTTGTTCACGGCGTAGCCCTGCGTGCGGCACCGGGCCAGCTCCCGCCGCAGTGCGGTCATCGCCGAGGCGCTGAGCCCGATCGACGCCAGGCCCGCACGTGGGTACAGCTGGTCCAGCTCCTCAGCGGGCAGCTCGGCGAGCAGTAGTCGCCCGCCCGAGGTGAGGTGGGCCGGAAGCATCGCACCCGCCCGGCTACCGACCCGAAGGGTCTGAGCAGACTCGACACTGGCGATGATTCGGCACTGCCGGCCAACGAGGACCATGAGATGAGAGGTCTCGTTCGTCTCATCGCGCAGGGCCTGCAGACACGGCAGGGCGACCTCGGCGAGATTGGTGCGCGACATTCGGCTGGTGACCATCTCCTCGAGCGCCGGCCCGGCCCGGTAGGTGCGGTCGCGGCCCTGGATGACAAAGCCGCGGTAGCGCAAGGTGGACAGCAGCCGGTATGCCGTGGAGGGCGCCACGCCGAGCTCGACGGCGGCCTCGCTGACG
>JBIOUP010000186.1:0-5032 GCA_044867305.1 Dermatophilaceae bacterium | reverse complement strand
GCACCGTGCGGTCGACGACGTCGTCGAGGTCGACCGCGCCGTGGAGAAACGTCTCGATGGCTCGCCGCTCGGCCCCCGACAGCGGTCGCACCGTGCTGAGCCGGTCGACGAAGAGGCGATAGCCGGCGTCAGTGGGCACGCGACCGGCGGACGTGTGCGGCGCATGGATGAGCCCCTCCTCTTCCAACAGCGCCATGTCGTTGCGCACGGTCGCAGCCGACACACCGAACTGGTGGCGCTCGACGAGCGCTTTGGAGCCGACCGGCTCACTGGTGCGGACGTAGTCCTGCACGATGGCCCGCAGCACAGCGAGCCTGCGCTCCTCGCTCATGTCACCTCCCACCGATTCCCGTCGACTTCTCAGGCTCTGCCTGCCGCCGCTGCGATTGGCACTCCCACCCGCTGAGTGCCAGTCTACGCCGTGGCAATGACTGCCTCCCGCTCGCCGGCTCAGCCCACCAGGGCGCGAACCACGGTGTCCGCGAGCAGGCGTCCCCTCCGCGAGAGCGCCACCCGATTGCGTGCGGCGGCCCCGTCGTCGAGCATTCCGTCAGCGACCAGCCCGGGCACCGCACGCACCCCCTCGGGGCGCAGCTGATCCAACGCCAGCCCGTCGGCCAGCCGGATGCTCAGCAGGACCTGCTCGTCGTAGCACTGCTCGGCCGTGAGGATCTCCCGCCCAGCCGCCGGTGATGCCCGGTCCGCGAGCCGGGAGGCGTATGCCGCGGGATGGCGCGTGTTCCACCACCGGACCCCACTCACGTGGGAGTGGGCGCCGGGGCCGAATCCCCACCAGTTGGCCCCGCTCCAGTAGCCGATGTTGTGCCGGCACCGGTCGACCGAGCGGCGGGCCCAGTTGCTCAGCTCGTACCACGCCAGCCCGCCGTCCGAGAGCATCGTGTCGGCCAGCTCGTACTTGGCCGCCAGGTCGTCGTCATCCGGACCAGCCAGCTCCCCGCGGCGCACCCGCGCCGCCAGCCGGGTGCCCGCCTCGACGACGAGCGCATAGGCCGAGAGATGGTCGGGCTCGAGGGCCAGCGCGGCCTCGAGGCTGCGCTGCCAGTCGGGCATCGACTCCCCCGGCGTGCCGTAGATGAGATCGACGCTCACCGCGAGCCCCGCGTCGCGCGCCGCGGAGACCGCAGCGCGGACGTTGTCCGGCTGGTGGGTCCGCTCGAGCGTCGCCAGCACATGCTCCACCGCGGACTGCATTCCCAGGCTGACGCGCGTGAACCCCGCCCGCGCGAGCAGACGCATGCTTTCCGGTGTCACCGTGTCGGGGTTGGCCTCCGTCGTCACCTCGGCATCCGGTGCCAGCCCCCACCGCTCACGTATGCCGTCCAGCAGCCTCGCCAGCTCGAGCGCAGGCAGCAGGGTCGGCGTCCCGCCACCGAAGAAGACCGTCTGGACCCGCGGCGCGTGCGGCCGGAGCACTGAGCTGGCCAGGTCGAGCTCGCGCTGGAGTGCCCCGAGGTAGCCGCGCTGGGCCTCGCTGGCGGCACCGCCGAGCTCGGCAGGGGTGTAGGTGTTGAAGTCGCAGTAGCCGCAGCGAACCCGGCAGAACGGCACGTGCACATAGACACCGAAGGGAGCGGACGGCATACCGGCAAGCGCGTCTGCCGGCAGCTCCCCCGATATCGGAGCCGGCTGGCCCTGCAGGAGGCTGGACGGCATACCACGATTCTCCCAGACCCCCGCACCCGGCTTATCGTCGTAGCGTGCACGACATCCGGTGGATCGATCTCGACGGATGCGTCAACATGCGCGACGTCGGCGGCATACCCACCCTCGACGGGGGGCGGATCGCCCCGAACCGGCTGATCCGCAGCGACAACCTGCAGGACCTCACGGCAACCGACGTCGCCCGCCTTGTGGACGACATCGGGGTGACCGACGTGGTCGACCTGCGCAGCTTCGTCGAGCTGGCCCGGGAGGGCGACGGACCGCTCGCCGCCTGCTCACAGGTCCGGCTACACCACTTCACCTTGTATGCCGCCGACTCGCACGAGTCCGGCATACCAGCCGGGGAGCGAGAGTTGCCCTGGGAGAACGCCAGTCAGAACGCGCCGCCGCTGCCTGAGCGCCCAGCGAACGTCGACCACGACGCGCACTGGGCGGGCCACTACCTGACCTACCTGGATGAGCGCCCGGACAGCATCGTCGCAGCGTTGCGGGTGATCGCCGGCGCCCACGGTGCGGTCATCGTGCACTGCGCGGCGGGCAAGGACCGCACCGGCACCATCGTCGGGCTCGCGCTCACCTCGGTCGGTGCGGTGCCTGCGGCGATCATGGCCGATTTCGCGGCGTCCGCCGAGCGGGTCCCGCTCATCCTGGAGCGGCTGATGCGCCGGGCGGCCTACGCCGACACCATCGTCGGCAAGACCGTCGACGAGCAGTCGCCCCGCGCGGCGACCATGGCCCGGCTGCTCGGCACCCTCGACACCCGCCATGGCGGAGTCCTCGGGTGGCTCGCCACCCAGGGCTGGACCGACGCCGATACCGCACGACTTCGGGCCAAGCTGCTGGAGTGAGGATCAGCCCACGGGGGTGGGGATCTCGTCGAGGGGCTGTCTGACCGGCTCGCGCCGGGCTCGCCGCCGCGCCCGCAGCCGCTCGACGATGTCGAAGAGCACCGGCACGAGAACGAGAGTGAGCACCGTCGACGACACCAGCCCGCCGATGACGACGATCGCCAGCGGCCTGGAGATGAAGATGCCTCCTCCGGTGACCCCCAAGGCCATCGGCGCCAGGGCGCAGATCGTGGCGAGCGCGGTCATGATGATGGGACGAAGCCGCAGCCGGGCACCGTCGATGATCGCGTCCTGAACGCTCTCGCCGCGATGGCGGTACTGGTTGATCAGGTCGATGAGCACGATCGCGTTGGTCACGACGATGCCGATGAGCATGAGCAGGCCGATCATCGCCGGGATGCCGAGCGGTGTGTCCGTGAGCAGCAACAGCCCCAAGGCGCCCGTGGCCGCGAACGGCACGGACACCATGAGGATGAGCGGCTGCAGCAGCGACTTGAAGGTCGCCACCATGATGAGGTAGACGATCGCGATGGCGATGAGCATGGCCAGACCCAGCTGCGCGAAGGACTCCTGCTGACGCTCGGACACGCCCGCGAGCCGCACGGTCACACCGTCGGGAAGGTGCAGCTTGGCCAGGCCGGCCCGCACCGCCGCCGTCGTGGCGCCAAGGTCCGAGCCGGACGGCGTCGCGGTCACCGTCGCGGCGCGGGCGCCGTCGACCCGCGCGACCGAGGCAGGCGAGCTGGTCATGCGCACTGCCGCGATCTCGCCGAGGTGCACGGGAGTGGCTTTCGCGGTCTGGGCGTCCTTGAGCGCCTGCGCCACCTCCTCGGACTCGGCCCGCTGTTGTCGGCCTTTGGCCTGGCTCTGCAGCGCCTTGGTGATGCTGTCATCGACGGCCTTGACCTGCTCCTGGGCCGCCGTGAGCGACTTCTCCAGCGCGGCGATCTGGGTCTGCAGGGCCGCTGCCGGGTTGGTCGCGGTGCTCGGCGGGGTAAGTCCGGGCGGCAGAGAGGCGAGCGCCGCGAGGTTGCCACGTAGCTCCGCCAGCTGCCCGTTGATCGAGTCCACCTGTTGGGCGGCCTTGTCGCGGTTCTTTCGCAGCGTGGCGATCTGGTCGGTCAGCGCTGCTTGCTGGTCGGCCTGGCTGCGGTCCTGCAGCGCCTTCTGGCGGTCCTGAGCCGCGTCGGCAGCCGCCTTGCGCGCGTCGGCGGTTTGTTTCGCGGTGACCGGCAGGGCCAGGTTCGCCAGCTCCTCGACGCTGGTCACCGGCTCTCGCGACCGCAGCAGCACATCCACCGTGCTGTCCCCGATGCTGATGCTGCCGACGCGAGCTCCCTTGACCGCTTGGGTGACTGCCGTGCCCACTTGCGCCTGGGCCATCCCGACGTTGGCGGCCGCTGCCGCGTCGAGGTCCACCTTGAGCATCTGCTTGGCGTCGGTCAGGTCGGTGCGGACGTCAGCCAGCTCGGGTATGCCGTGCAGCATGCCGACGACCTGGTCGCTGGCGGCGCGCAGTGCAGCCGGGTCGGCGCCTTCCACAACGACCGCGAGGGCGCTGCTCTGGTTGCCGGAGACCACCTCGACCGTACCCACGTCGGGCAGCTCGCCGATGTGGGTGCGCAGCCGCTCGGCGACCTGACCGCCCTGGGAGCCGGTCTTGAGGGTCACGGACATCGACGCTTCGTTCGGTCCGGCCAACGAGCCGAAGAATAGCTGCGACGGGTTGCCTCCGACGGTCGTCTGGAACGACTCGACGGTCGGCTCGACCAGCAGCACCTGCTCCAGCCGTTTGGCGGCGGCATCGGTCTGCGCCAGGCTCGTGCCGGCCGGCAGCTCCTGCACCACCCGTAATGTCGTTGCGCCGGCCTCGCCGAGGAAGTCGGTCTTCAGCTTCGGCGCCAAGGCCAGGGTTGCGGCGAAGACCAGCAGAGCCAGCACCACGGTGATGGCGCGGTGGCCGAGTGCGAGCCGCAACACTGGCAAGTACCCCCTCTGCAGGCGGGTGCGCGGCGACTCGTGGCCGCCCACGAGGGATTCCTGTTCAGCCTCCTGTTCAGCCTCCTGCTCGGCCGGCTCTGGCTCGGCCGGCTGCGCAGGTGCTCGCATGAACCACCACGCGAACACCGGCACGACGGTGAGGGCAACGAACAGCGAGGCCAGCAGGGCGATCGTCACCGTCACCGCGAACGGCCGAAAGAGCTCGCCGGCCTGCCCTGAGACCAGACCGATGGGCAGGAAGACGGCGACGGTCGTCAGGGTCGAGCTGGTCACCGCGCCGGCGACCTCGCGCACCGCCCGAATGATGGAGGCCGGCCCGAACTCGCCGAGCCCGTGATGTCGTTTGATGTTCTCGATGACGACGATGGAGTCGTCGACCACGCGGCCGATCGCGATGGTGAGGGCGCCCAGGGTGAGGATGTTCAGGGAGAAGCCGAACGCCTGAATGCCAATGAAGGTGATCAGCACGCTCGTGGGGATCGAGATCGCCGTCACGAGTG
>JBIOUP010000185.1:0-5585 GCA_044867305.1 Dermatophilaceae bacterium | reverse complement strand
GCCGGCCGCACCGGCGGCGGCGCAAGCGCCCGCGGCGCCGGCCGCCCCGGCTCCGGCGGGCGCCCCCGCTGCCGCGGCGAGCAAGCCGGCTGAGCCGTCGCCCAAGCGTGGCACAACCGAGAAGATGTCGCGGCTACGCAAGGTCATCGCCCAGCGCATGGTCGAGTCGCTGCAGATCTCAGCGCAGCTGACCACGGTCGCCGAAGTCGACCTGACCAGGGTCGCCCAGCTACGGCAACGGTCCAAGACCGCGTTCGCCCAGCGCGAAGGGGTCAGCCTCAGCTACTTGCCGTTCCTGGCCCTGGCCGCCGTCGAGGCGCTCAAGGTGCACCCCAACGTCAACGCCAGCGTGGAGGGCGACTCGATCGTCTACCACGGCCAGGAGAATCTGTCGGTCGCGGTCGACACCGAACGTGGGCTCATCGTCCCGGTCATCAAGAACGCCGGCGACCTCAACATCGCGGGACTGGCCAAGGCGATCGCCGACGTCGCCGCCCGGACCCGCAGCAACTCCATCACGCCCGACGACCTAGCTGGTGGCACGTTCACCATCACCAACACCGGCAGCCGCGGCGCCATCTTCGACACCCCCATCATCAACCAGCCACAGGTGGCGATCCTGGGCACCGGCGCCCTGGTGAAACGCCCGGTCGTGCTCACCGACGCCGACGGCGGCGAGAGCATCGCGATCCGCTCGATGATGATGCTGGCGCTGTCCTACGACCACCGGATCGTCGACGGTGCCGACGCTTCCCGCTTCCTGATGACGATGAAGGCCCGGCTCGAGGAAGGCAGCTTCGAGGCCGACCTGGGCCTGTAGCCGATGAACGGCCGGCGTGTCGTCATACCGGCGCGTCGGACCCGTTGGGCACCGCGCTGACGCGCTACCTGCGCCAGCGCAGTGCGCATGCAGTCAGCGACGGACACCAGTGGGATCTGCTCCGCTGGCGTGCACACGTCAGTCCGCAGCCTGGCGAGCACGGTCAGGCGACCGTCACCAGTCGCCACTGCCCATCCACGAGCGTCAGTTCGTACGTGTAGCTGCCGCCCGGCTGCGCGGGGTGAGCCTGCCAGTGTTGATCTGGGCCCACCACTCGGTATGCCGACCGGTCGATGACCGCGTGCACCAGCGCCTTGCGCTCGTCCCCGCTCACCCACTCGGCGCTGCGCACGGTGAAGGACAATCCGGCGTAGGACTGTCCCGCGGCGGCCAGAGTGGCAAGTGTCGCGCTGTCGGAGCGCAGCATCGGCCCGTCGGTTGCCTCTATCCGCTCAAGCGCTTGCCTGTCTCCTGCCGTGAGCGCCGCGGCGCGAGCGTCGGCGATCGAGGCCAGCACGGTGCGCGGGTCCGAGCGGATCAACTCGCCAGGACCGGGTGTGGCCTCTGGCGTCGGACCGGGCGGCTCGGTCGATCCGCCGGTACGGCCCGAGGCGCTCCATGCCACCGGGGCGTCGGACCGACCCTCGGCCATGTGCAACCGGATCGCTCGCCCCAACCCGAACAGCGCAGCCGTTGCCAGCAGCACCGCCACGGCCGAGCGCGCACGAGAGCGCTTGCTGCGCCGGCCCTTCCGCGCCTCGATCCGCGAGCGTTGAGCGGCCCGCACGCGAAGGCGCGGCCGGCGCCCCCTCAGCCTCCCGGGCCGACGACCGCGCGAGGCGGCATGCCGGCCGGACGGGTCACGACCGGCATACCAGCGGCGACTCGGCCTGCTCTCCTGCTCCGGCGCGAGCGAGACTTGCGCACGAATCCGCCGGGTCAGCGCCGTGGCCGGGTCGGTGGCACCGTGCAGAAGGGCGACCGGCACGGGCGTCGTTGCGCCGTAGAAGCCGGCCGCGGCCTCGAGCAGTCCAGGCCGATCCTGCGGTTCAGTGGCGAGCAGGGGCGCGACGACCGGGCCCATCCGCTCGCCGAGGAAGCCAACCGACTCCAGCGGATCCGGCTGACCCTCCCCGTTCCTGGCCGTGCCGGTGAGTGCGAACCAGGCCAGCGCCCCCAGCCCGTAGGCATCGCTCGCCTCCGTGGGGATGTCGCCGCGGGCGACCTCGGGCGCGACAAACCCGGCAGTGCCGGCGATGAGCGGCGGATCGCTTTCGCCGACGATGCGGGCCGAGGCGAAGTCGGCGATCATCGGCTTGCCCTCCGGCGTGAACAGCACGTTGCCCGAGGCCAGGTCGCCGTGGATGACGCCCGAGTCGTGCAGTGCGGCAAGCGTCGTGGCGAGCGCGGTGCAGATGGTCGCGACCTCGCCCTCAGAGAGGCGCCCGCGCGCGGCGACGAGGTCGGCCAAGCTGCCGCCCTCCGCCAGGTCGAGCACCAGGGCGACGCCGCCGTCGGGCAGGTTCAGAGTGCGGCGCAGCCGCACCACATGCTCGCAGTGCACGCCGTCCAGCACCGCGGTCTCACGCGCGGCTTGGTGCAGCAGCTCGCCGAGCTGGTATGCCGTGGGGTCGGGCACCTTGACGGCCACCTCGGCACCGGTGTCGTGGTCCACGGCGGCCCAGACGGCGCTCGTCGCTCCGCGCCCGACGAGTCGAGTCACGGCATACCCGGGCAGCACGGGCGCCGCAAGGCCGGGCTCAAAGACGCGCACGGCCACATGCTGACGCATCGGCTCCGAAGGCCGCGGAAGTTATCCACAGGCACCGAGCCCGTTGCACGCGAGCGGAGCCCGACGGGGTTGCCTCGCGCACCGTGAAGCAACCTTCGGCTCCGCTCACCGTGGGGCTGCTGTGCACGGCGCCCCTTCGCGGCCGTGCCGGACTCGCAACACCACGCGTAAGGTGTGGGAATGCGGTTCGTGCATGTCGGGCTGGACCCCGACTTCGTGGACTACCGCGAAGCCTGGGACCTGCAGCGGGCCTTGCACGCCAAGGTGGTCAGTGGCGAGGAGCCGGGAACGACGCTGCTGCTCGAGCATCGGCCGGTCTACACCGCGGGCAAGCGCACCGAGCAGCACGAGCGCCCTTGGGACGGAACGCCCGTCGTGGATGTCGACCGGGGCGGCAAGATCACCTGGCACGGTCCGGGGCAGATCACGGGATACCCGATCGTGCGGCTGCCGGCTCCCATCGACGTCGTGGCGTACGTACGGCGGCTGGAAGACATGATGATCCGGGTGTGCGCCGACTTCGACATCGAGGCCGGCCGGGTTCAGGGGCAGAGCGGCACGTGGATCCACGCCGACGCGAAGGGGCCGCACCGCAAGGTCGGCGCCATTGGGGTCCGGGTCAGCAAGCAGGTGACCATGCACGGGTTCGCGCTCAACTGCAACCCGGACCTGTCGTGGGCCGACGTGATCATCCCGTGCGGCATCTCCGACGCCGGCGTCACGTCCCTGTCCGCAGAGGTGGGCCGAGAGGTGCGCGTGACCGAAGTGCTGCCGCACGTCGAGAAGCACCTGGCCGACGTGCTCTCCCAGCTCGCCCCCGCCCGACCCCGGAATCGACCCTCGAGCGAGTCGATGTGATCCCGGTGTGCAAGCCGGCGGCGTTGTCAGATCGACCGCGGAGGCGCTTCGACCCCGGAGGCGCTTCCCCGCGGAGGCGCTTCGACCTGGAGGGCTTCCCCGGGTCGATGATGCCGTCGCGAGATCCGGCTTGCGAGATCCGGCTCGGTATCACATCGACCCGTAGAGTGGGCAGCGTGACCATCGCACCGGAAGGTCGGCGCATGCTCCGGGTCGAGGCGCGCAACGCGCAGACGCCGATCGAGCACAAGCCCGACTGGATCCGCACCACGGCCACCATGGGTCCCGCATACACCTCCATGCAGGCGCTGGTGAGCGGCGAGGGGCTGCACACCGTCTGCCAGGAGGCCGGCTGCCCAAACATCTTCGAGTGCTGGGAGGACCGCGAGGCCACCTTCCTCATCGGCGGCAGCATCTGCACCCGCCGGTGCGACTTCTGCGACATCGCCACGGGGCGGCCCGAGCCGCTCGACCGCGACGAACCGCGGCGCGTGGCCGAGTCAGTGCGCCGCCTCGGGCTGCGCTACTCCACGGTCACCGGCGTCGCCCGCGACGACCAGGCTGACGGAGCCGCAAGCCTGTATGCCGAGACGGTGCGCCAGATCCACGCGCTCAACCCCAATACCGGTGTCGAGATCCTGCCACCGGACTTCAACGCCCGGCCCGAGCTGGTCGCGCAGGTGTTCGACGCCCGCCCCGAGGTCTTCGCGCACAACCTCGAGACGGTGCCTCGCATCTTCCGGCGGATCCGGCCCGCGTTCGGCTACGACACCTCGCTGCAGGTGCTGACGATGGCGCGCGAGGCCGGCCTGGTCACCAAGTCCAACCTCATTCTCGGCATGGGCGAACGCGCCGACGAGATCGAGGCGGCCATCGGGGACCTGCACGACGCCGGCTGCGACATCCTCACCATCACCCAGTACCTTCGGCCCTCACCGCGGCATCATCCGATCGAGCGCTGGGTCAAGCCCGAGGAGTTCCTCCACTGGTCACAGCTGGCAGAAAGCGTCGGCTTCAAGGGCGTCATGGCCGGCCCGCTCGTGCGTTCCTCCTACCGGGCCGGGCGGTTGTGGGCCCAGGCCATGCGTCGGTGGGGCCGCCCGGTCCCTGCCCACCTGGCACATCTTGCCGCCGCCGCCGACTCGCCTGCCCGGCAGGAGGCCGCAGCCTTGGTCCGGCGACGCGCGGCAGACGTATCCTGACCCGCATGGCCAAGGACTCCACCGACAAGACTGCTGCCGCCAAGAAGCGGGGCCGGTTAGCGCAGATCCTTGACGTCTACCGTCAGTCCAAGCAGGTCGACCCGAAGATCGGCTGGTGGATGCTGCTGGCCTTCGTCGGCGTCGTCGTCGTCGCGGTGGGCATCGGCTTGCTGTTCAGCGCACCGGTGTATGCCGCGATCCTCGGCATCCCGCTTGGCCTGCTCGCCGCGACGATCGTGATGAGCCGCCGGGCCGAACGCGCGGCATACCGGCAGATCGAAGGCCAGCCGGGCGCGAGCGGCGCTGCCCTGACCGCCTTGCGGGGCGGGTGGTACACCGACCCGCAACCCGTGGCCGTCGAGGCGGCCCGCGGCGGGGACATGACCGAGTCGGGGCTGGTGTTCCGGGCCGTGGGGCGTCCTGGTGTCGTGCTCGTCGGGGAGGGCCCGACCGGGCGGGCGCAGAGGGCGCTCGCGGCCGAGCGCAGGAAGGTCGAACGCGTCGCGCCGGGCGTGCCGGTGACCACCTACCGAGTGGGCGCTGGTGAGGGCGAGGACGTGGTGGCGATCCGCAAGCTCGCCAAGCGCGTGCAGCGGATGAAGCCGGTGCTCACCAAGGAGGAAGCGGCTGCGGTGAACAAGAGGCTGCGCGCCCTCGGCGGCGTGCGGCCACCGTTACCCCAGGGCCTGGACCCCACGAAGGCGCGCGTCGACCGTAGGGCGATGCGCGGCCGCTGAGGCTCGGTGCTGCACCGGCACCGACAACTCCACGACTTGTCGCGTGCTCCGTGATGCATCGTGGAGCAAACGCAAAGTCGTTGAGTTGTCCGGCGTTGAGTTGTCCGGCGTTGAGTTGTCCGGCGTTGAGTTGTCCGGCGTTGAGTTGTCCGGCGCCGGGTGGGCCGGTGCCGGGT
>JBIOUP010000184.1:0-5200 GCA_044867305.1 Dermatophilaceae bacterium | reverse complement strand
CGTTGGAGGTAGACGCGCAGCACGGGGACTCGTTCTGCGGCGGGGATCTCAACGAGCTGGACTCGCTCGACCCGACGACCGACACGCAGCTGCGCCTCGCCTGCTGCGCGGACGTTGCGGACCCACTGAGTGTTCCCGCGGGGGGCTACGAGGTAGCGGTCCCCGTTGAGGGTGAGCAGGTTGACGGGGACGCTGCGGGGCGTGCCGGAGGTGCGGCCCGCGACGGTGAGGACTCGCGACCCGAACAGGCTGATGCCGTGGGCGGTAAGCCAGCGCACTGTCTTCATGAACGCGATGTCGCCTCTGCCGGTAGGGGCGACGTAGCGGTCCGAAGTGATGGGCATGGTGTCCTCCAGGGTGACGTGAGCAAGAGTCGGGGCCGGAGCGGCCGCCCGCGGATCGTGCCCGCGCGGTGCGGCTGCCTCGCATCCAAAGGCGATCGCATGGCCTTGCCTCCCATGCGACCGCGCCGCGTGGGGTTATGCGGTGGCGGGCTGTGCGCCGGCCCTGCTGATTCCGGCGGTGATGGGCGAGGGCCGGAAGCCTCTGACGATCAGGTAGACGCCGAGGGAGAACTCCCAGACAGCGATCGGGATCGCTAGCAGCAGCGCCGGGGCGGAGATGGAGCTGAAGGCACCGAAGAGGATCCCGATGACGGAGGCCAGCAGCAGGGGCGCCCCGATCAGGCCCAACGTGGGAAGGGCTCGAGGCACGAGGCGGGACCGGTACAGCAGGGAGCCGAGCAGCAGAGCGTTCAACGCCGGCATCAGGGACCCGGAGAACAGGAACGCCCAGCCGTACATGGAGGTCAGCGCCTTGGCGGTGACCAGCCCGGCTGCTCCGACACCGGCCTGCCGCAACGACACCACCGTCATCAAGGCGACGACGCCGGCGATGATGCCGGCGCCCTCTAGGGTCCGGGTCCCGACGAAGCCCAGGGCTACCCCTTGGTTCTGTCGCTTGACCACCGGGTACAACGCGACGGCGGTGCCGAGGCCGGCGAGGGCGACGATGACCTCTAGCAGGCCGCCGACCAGGACAGGGGTGTCCGGCCCCGAGCCGAGGAGGTAGTCCGGACCCTTCACCGCGCTGTAGAGAAACAGGGTCGGGATCGAGACGAAACTGAGAAGGTAGAGCACGCCCGCGGCGAGCGCGGTCTTTCGCAGTGAGCCCATCGGGGCTCGCTTCGGAGAGGTGACGGTGTCACCGGTGTTGGGGGAGACGGGATCGATCGTTGCTGTTGACATGGTTCCTGCCTTGATCGAGTGGAGCCGGGGTGCGCCCGCGGAACGGGACGCTTGTGGTGGTGGGGGTGCTGGATGGGTTCAGGAGACGTGCCTGGCCGGCGATAGGGCCGGCGGTGTGGTGGCTAGGTTGCGGGTGAGGCGTCGTCCCCGGATGAGCAGCCAGAAGAAGAGGACGGCCTCTCCGACGAAGGTGACCTGGGCGACGTTCAGGGAGTAGCCGGATACGAGCACGGTGCCGAACCCGTCGACGAGGTAGCCGAGCCCGGCGATGACCAGAAGGATCCCGATGATCTTGGCGATGAACCCGGACCGGTAGGCCAGGTAGCCGATCAGCAGCAGGTGGACGCCGAAGAGGATGAGCCCTGCGTTCCAGATGTCGTTGAAGGAGTCGATGGACCGCTGGGCCTGGTCGGGGGTGCCCAGGTGGGGCGGTATGCCGGCTAGCTGGCTGACTGCGAACAAGAAGACGCCGGCGTAGATGATCCTGAACCAGGCGGCCAGTCTGGAGATGTCCCGGTTCACCGGGGTGAACAGCCGCAGCAGCGCTGCCGCTACGACCACGTCCAGGACCGCCGCGGTGAGCAGGCTGGGGATACCCCACCGGAACAGCCCCGCCGAGTTGGCGATGTCGGTCATGGTCGTGGCCGGGTCTCCCGGCGTGATCAGCCTCTTGAGGACCAGGAAGTTGCCGAAGACAGCCAGCACGGTCAGCAGAGCCAGTCCGGTGCCGGCGATCACACTGGCCGTTCGTAGGGGCTGGTCGGGGTCGGCCGATTTGGCGCCCCTGGGCGACCGGGAGTGGAGCACCCTCGACGGGAGGCGGCGCCGTGTTTGCGGGCGTTGACATGTTTCCTTCTTGGGGTCGCAGGACGTTTGGCCGGACTGCCTACTTGACTTCGGAGCGCCGCAGCGTCCAGAGCCCGACGGCCAGGGGCACCACCAGCCAGGTGGCTGTGGTGACGGCGAGCTGCCACCACTGTTGGCCGACCAGCGGCCCGTGGAAGAGCAGGTTTTGGGTGACGTTGGGGTCGACCCATGGGTACAGGTCGTGGAACCAGAGCTGGTTGGCGGCGAGCAGCTCCAGCAGCGGTGGCGCCACGAACGCGTAGACGAAGTAGGCCACGATAGCTGCTGTCGTGTTGCGGATCAGCACCCCCAGCATGAAGCCGAACAGGACGACGAGCGTGTTGCCCAACACGATGGCGGCCAGGGTGGCGACTCCCTGGTCCCACACGGCATCGCGGCCGGCCAGGGCAGCGGCCACCAGGTTGCCGAGCGCACCGATGACGAACGCGACCAGCATCGAGGCCACCGCGATCGACACCGCGACGATGGCCTTGGCGAAGACGACCCGACCCCGGTGCGGGACGAGCGTGAAGGTGGTCAGCCCACTGCGTTGGGTCCATTCGGCGGTGACCGACAGGATCGCGATGACCGGCAGGATCACCGCCATAGGAAAGCCGATGGCCAGCGTGAAGGTGCTGAAGGTCAGCTGGTCGCGGGCCGCCCAGAGGACGACCCCACCCGTGGCCAGCAGGGAGGCAATGCCGATGCTGGCCAACAGCCAGAACCCGGACCGCGTGTCGAAGGACTTGCGCAGCTCGACGGCGACGATCCGCGAGAGCGGGATGTGCGCGGGTGCCGCGGTGCCCGCCGAGTGGGGTGCAACGGTCTGGACCGGGCCCGTTGCGGAAGGGATCGGCTCCAGCGGGACGGCCTCGAGCGGGATGGCGGTCACGCGGCTGCTCCTTCTCGTTGGGTGTTCGCGGTGAGCTCGAGAAACAGGTCCTCGAGTCCGGCGCCCTCGGCGGGGCGTAGCTCTAGCAGCGCCGTGCCGGCGCGGTGGGCGACCCGACCGACCACTTCGGGGTCAGCCTCCACACGGAGGGCGTTGGCGCTTCCGGTGGCGCCATTGGGAGTGAACGGGACGCCGGCGGCGGTGAGCGCCCCGGCAAGCGTGTCGACGTCGGCCGTCCGGACCAGCGTCCCGGCGGACTGCAGCAGCTCTGCCTTGGTGCCCTTGGCGACGATGCGGCCGTTGCCGATAACGACCAGGTCGTCGGCGATGACCTCGATCTCGTGCAGCAGGTGAGAGGAGAGCAGGACGGTGGCGCCGCGGTCCGCATAGTCGCGTAGCAGGTCCCGCATCCACCGGATGCCGGCCGGGTCGAGACCATTGGCTGGCTCATCGAGGATCAGCGTCCCCGGCTCACCGAGCAGCGCTGCGGCGATGCCGAGTCGCTGCCGCATGCCGAGGGAGTAGTTCCGGACCCGGCGTCCGGCCTCGGTGGGGGTGAGGCTGACCAGGTCGAGCATCTCCTCGACCCGGTCGGCGGGGACGCCCATGGTCCGTTGGGCCAAGGTCAGGATCTCGCGCCCGGTCCGGCCGGCGTGTTGCGCGGAGGCATCCAGCAGGACGCCGACTTCCAGGCCCGGGTTGGGCAGGTCGGCGAAGCGACGACCAACAACCGTCGCGGTCCCGGCCGTGGCGGGGGTCAGGCCCACCAGGATCCGCAACGTGGTGGACTTGCCGGCGCCGTTCGGGCCGAGAAAGCCGGTGACCCGGCCCGGCTCGGCGGAAAACGTCACGTCGTCCACCGCGGTAAAGCGGCCGTACCGCTTGGTGACCGCCTCGACCCGGATCATCCCAGCAGTCCAGTGGTGATGGCGATCTTGCCGCGGACCTGGCCAGCCTCGAGATGACGCATTGCTGCGGGCGCCTCGGCGAGCGGGTAGGTCCGGTCGATGCTCGGCGTCACCTGACCGCTCGCGATCAGCTCGGTGAGCCGCTCGACGTCGCTGCCACGCTCCCTGGCGATGCAGCTGGTCAAGCGCTGCCGTACAAACAGCGACATCGTGCGGGCTCGCAACTGCCGCCCGATCGTGCCCCCGGTCCAGTCTCCGCCTTCTTCGCCACCGACGAGGACGAGGGTGCCGGTGGGCGTGAGCGCGCGACGCAGCCGCGACAGAGCGGGCATCCCGGCGATGTCGAGGATCAGGTCGTAGCGCTCCGTACCAGCGGCGAAGTCTTCGCGGGTGTAGTCGATGACGTGGTCGGCACCCAGCGACCTGACCAGGTCGAGCTTGGCCGTGCTGCACACGCCGGTAACGTCGCCTCCGTACGCCTTGGCCAGCTGAACGGCATACGACCCGACACCCCCGGAGGCGCCGGTGATCAGCACCTTCTGGCCTGCTTCGATGCGGCCCACGTCGCAGAGGGCCTGCAGCGCAGTGCCCGCGGAGACGGGCACCGCGGCCGCCTGCTCGAAGCTGACGTTCGCTGGCATGCGGGCCAGCCTGTCCTCGCGCGCCACGCTGTACTCGGCGAACGTGCCCTTGCCGAAACCGTAGACCTGGTCCCCGGCGGCAAACGTGGTTACCGCCGAGCCGACCGCGGCGACGATGCCGGCGACGTCGTGCCCAGGCACCGGTTGCTTCGGCGCGCGCACCCCGAAGACGAGGCGCAGCAGATAGGGCTTGCCTACCATCAGGTGCCACGTACCCCGGTCGAGCCCGGCCGCGTGCACCTGGACGAGCACCTCGTGGTCGGCGATCGCGGGCGTGTCGATGCGTTCGAGGTGCAGGACGGTGGCCGAGCCGTAGCCGTACTGCACGATCGCCTGCATCGTGCGCGCAGGTGTAGCGGGGCCTCTCGGGTCGCGGTGGGTTGCAGGATGCTCTCCAGCGCGCACAGTGGCCGTTTGCTTCGGTGTCTCTTGTGCCGAGGGATGGGTCCCATTGGTGGTGACTGGGTTCGTGGCGGCGGACATGGTGAGCCTGTCTGTAGGGATCTTCCGGTCAGGTCGGGTGCCCGGAGTCGTCCGGAGGCGTATGCCGTGGCGCGGCGAAGGCCGGTGACATCTCTGAAGGGGTTGGCGAGCACCGCGGGACTCGCCGACCATCACCAAACACGGTCCTCAAGAGCGGGGATCTCGTCAGCGAGGCGACCCTGT
>JBIOUP010000183.1:0-6969 GCA_044867305.1 Dermatophilaceae bacterium | reverse complement strand
ACCCGGCAGTCGGTGAACCCCAGTGACCGCACGGCGTGCTCAGCGTGCTCCACCTGGGCCAGCCGCTGCGGGGTGACCGGCTCGTGATGTGGGATACGAGAGGCCAGGCACGGGGCGGCCGGCTTGTCGGCGCAGGCCAGACCAAGAGCCCGCGCGACCGCTCGCACGTCGGCCTTGGTCAGGCCTGCATCGGCGAGCGGCCGCAGCACCGCGTGCTCGCGGGCAGCCCGCGCGCCCGGGCGGTCCGCTCGCCGCGCATCGTCGGCGTTCTCGCCGTACGCCACTGCGGTGACGCCTTCGCCCGGCGCCACCTGTTTGCAGATCACCGAGAACAGCTCGTCCTTGCAGTGGTAGCAACGGTCGACACCGTTGGCTCGGTATGCCGTCCGCTCGCCTTCGGAGGTGAGCACCTCCACGATCCGGGCACCGATCGGCACCGCCGTGTCGTGGGCCGCCTGGCGCTCGTCAGCGGCCAAGCTCGGGGAGACGCCGAGAACACCGATCACCCGGTCCGGCCCGAGCGCCTGGACGGCCAGCGCCAGCAGGACGGCGGAGTCCACCCCGCCGGAGTAGGCCACGGCCAGCTTGGTGTTGCCGCGCAGGATGGAGCGCACGTGCTCGGCTTTGGCGGCGACGGCCCGCTCGAGCGAGGACGGCTCCGCGTCCAAGGCCATGGGCTCCGGCATACCTGCGCGTGTCTCGTTGGACAGTTCGGTCAGCTCTGCTGATCCGAGCGCACGCGGTAGAGAACCTCGCCCGCATTCGGCACGACGAAGGTGTCCGGGTCAGCCTGCATCGCCTCGACGTCGACGCGGTCCGGGTCCAGGTAGCCGACGCTGATGGACTCGCACACGTCCGGGGGGATGGCGGTGGCCAGCGTGACATTGATGCGAAGGCGTTCCTGCCCGGTCCGGGGGTCGTAGGTCCCTTGGCCGCGCATGTGCGTCGAGTGCGCGAGGACCCCCCAATGCACGTCCTTGAACCGGTCCCACTGTTTGACGAAGTAGTCACGGCAGTGGTAGCCGATGTCGTAGATCTCCGGGTGCGTCTGCGACACCTCCGTGACGTGCGGGGCGTAGATGATGACCTCCCCGCCGTCGGCGACGGCGGGCTCGGTCTTGTAGAAGCCTTTGGCGGCTGTCCAGATGTCGCGGTAGCGGGTGGGCATCACCGCGAGCACCCGCTGGAACGGCTCCTCGACATGGACGACATGGGTCTCGGCGGCAACCTTGGCCGTTGCCGCCCAGGCGTCCTCGGGGCTGCCGAAGGCAGCCGCCTCCAGCTCACCGGTGCCGGACCTGACCACGCAGCACAGGGCCAGCCGCTGGGTGGGGATGAGGGCGGCGCCTTCGTTGATCATGGCGCGCACCGGCGTCATCGCCGTCGTGCCGATGATGGTGCTGCTCGTGATGAGGGCACCGACCCAGTGCGTCATGTCGATGAACTGCTGGGAGGACACGCCCGGGATGAAGTACTTGTTGCCGCCCGAGATGCCCACGACCTCGTGCGGGAACACCGGCCCGACGACGATCGCCACATCCGACTCGACGACGTGCCGGTTGATGACGATGTCGGCCCCAACAGTCAGGCGACCCTCGGACAGCTCGCTGACGCGCTCACCACTGAGGTGGCCGACCTTCACCAGCATGTCCGGGTCGGCCCACTCGTGGTTCACCACCGTCATGCCGGGGTATGCCGTCTGCAGGTCAGCCGGTTGATCGGCGAGCCCGACCCCGAAGAGGCGGTTGACCTCGGCCGGCTCCAGGTACGCGTGCGTGCCCAGGGCGATGACCGCGGTCAGGGACGCCACTCGGGAGGACAGGTGCCGGTGCATCACCCGCATGAGCATCGGCAACGGACAGCTGCGCGTCCCATCAGGCACCACCAGCACGACCCGCTTGCCGTCGACGTCCAGGGGACCCACATTGCCCGCCACGAAGGCGTCCAGCTCACGCTCGGAGATGTGCTGGTCAGCTCCCCCGATCAGCTCGCAGACGACCGACCACTGTTGGACTGCAGACATGCCCGGTACCTCTTGCCCCAGCTGAGCGACCATTGGCCAGAACCGGCCGACGTCCCACACTGCCTCCCCTTCCAGAGCGTGTCAACGCGGTCCGAATGCGGTCCCGCGGGGAGCGCGTCGGCCCAAAGCGCGATTGCGGAAGATCATGCACGGCATACCGTGGGTGGCTTTCCCCAGTCACATCGATCTATCCGCCGAGCGGGGCTGGGGCCGCGGTTCAAGCCTGCGGCCTAGAGGCCGCTCAGGGTAGGCACAGGCTCGGGCACCAGTCTGGCCTCGTGACAGCGACCGCCCAGCAAGGATCCGTGGCGGCGAGCCTCGCCGACAGCAGCAGGGACGCCGGTACGGTCCGCCGGCGCTCGCCCCTGCACCTGCCACGGTGGTGGCGGGACGTCGTCGCCGCACTGACGTGGGCGAGCGTGCTGGTCGTGGTCGCCCTGTGGGTGAGCGGCGGGGGAGCGCGCGACATCGGCGCGCTCGGGCCGGGGTTGACCAGCCTCGGTCGCCTCTGCGGCCTCGTCTCGGCCGACCTGCTGCTGGTGCAGGTGCTGCTCATGGCACGTATCCCACTGGTGGAGCAGACCTACGGTCAGGACGAGCTGGCGCGCCGGCACCGACTGGTCGGGTTCTGGTCAGTCAACCTCATGGCCGCCCATATCGTGCTGATCACCCTCGGGTATGCCGCGCAGGACCGGCATAACGTCCTGGCCCAGGCGTGGGACCTGCTCGTCAACTACCCCGGCCTGCTCCTCGCCGTTGCCGGCGCGGCGCTGCTCGTCCTGGTCACTGTCACGAGCATCAGGAAGGCCCGCCGGAAACTGCGGTACGAGTCGTGGCACCTGCTGCACCTCTACGCCTATCTCGGGGTGGGTCTGGCGGTGCCGCACCAGCTGTGGACCGGCCAGGAGTTCTTGGCGAGCCGGGCGGCGACGGTGTACTGGTGGTCGCTCTGGATCGCCGCTGCCGCTGCCGTTGTCGTGTGGCGGCTTGGCGTACCGGCATACCGGAGCATCCGGCACGGTCTGCGGGTCGGTGCCGTCGTGCGCGAGAGTCCGGACGTCGTTTCCGTCTGGATGACCGGCCGCGACCTGCACCGGCTCCCGGTGGCGGGTGGGCAGTTCTTCGTCTGGCGCTTTCTGAACGGGCCCGGCTGGACCCGTGGCCATCCCTACTCATTATCGGCGGCTCCGTCGGGCGAATGGCTGCGCATCACGGTCAAGGACCTCGGCGACGGCAGTCAGGCCCTCGCGGCCCTCCAGCCGGGCACGCGGGTCGCCATCGAAGGACCCTACGGACGGTTGCATGCGGGCGTCCGGGCCCGCCGCAAGGTCACCCTGATGGGCGCTGGCGTCGGGATCACGCCGCTGCACGCGCTGCTGGAGGAGCTGACGCAGGATCGAGGCGACGTCACGCTTATCTACCGGGCCGGGGCGCAGTCGGACCTGCTCTTCGAGGCCGAGCTGGACGCCTTGGCCAAGGCCACGGGAGCCCGTGTGGTGTCCGTGCTCGGCCACCGGGTGACCGACCGGCCGTCGTGGTTGCCGCAGAGCGCAGCCCATCTGTCCGACGTCGACGCGCTGCGCCACCTGGTGCCGGACATCGACCAGCACGACGTCTACCTCTGCGGCGCACCGACGTGGATGGAAGCGGTGCGGCAGGCGGCCCTGGCTGCAGGCGTGCCCGCGAACAGAATCCACCAGGAGCGCTTCGTCTGGTAGCCCGTCCGCTTCCGATTCGTCCCGACAGGAGTCACCCGCCATGCGCCGCATCGCCGTCGCCATCATGAGCACGATCAGCGGTCTGGTGTTGCTGTTCAGCTACCACACGAGCACCAACTCGGGGACCGTGGCAACCGCCAGCGCTCCGGCCGCGAACGCAACCGGCGCCGGGTCGGCGACGGATGCGAGCGCCTCGCCGCAGTCGTCCGGCACCTACACCGGCACGGCCGTATCGACCCGGTGGGGACCGGTCCAGGTGCAGGTCACGGTCCAGGACGGGAAGATCACCAAGGCGCAGGCCGTCCAATACCCGAAGAGCAACTCGCGGGATCAGCAGATCAACGCCTACGCGATTCCGGTCCTCAACCAGGAGGCGGTCCAGCAGCAGAGCGCCGATATCGACACGGTCTCCGGCGCGACCGTGACCAGCGATGGTTACCTGCAGTCCCTGCAGTCGGCCATCGACCAAGCACATCTGTCCTGAGTGTCAGCCCGGTGCGCCGACGGGCGCGAGCTCGACCTGGCCCAGCGTGCCTGCCGACTCCGGCGGAGCGTTGAACCACTCTCCGTGGCGGCTGCTCACCTGCAGCCCGCCGAGCGCCCAGGCATGGCTGGCGCCGCCAGCCGGGTCGAGCACGGCCCGGAACGGCTCGCGCTCCGCGACGACCATGGAGAAGCTGTTGTCGAAGTCGACGAAGCGGCTCTTGCTCGCGCGGATCTCCGGGTAGATGGCCTCGTCCTGGCGTAGCCGGGCCAGCCCAGACACGTCGTCGACGTAGATCTCTTCGACCCCGCCGTAGCCCCCTGCCTTGGCATGCTCGAAGAGGGTGCCGTGGAAGGTACCGTCTTGCATGGCGGCGGAGAGGTCGTATGCCGGGTTGCGCACGTACTTGCGTACGAGCCCCGGCTCGGCGGTCAGCGTCAACAGCGCCGGGGTGTGCTCCTCGCGCCAGATCCCGTTGAACTCCTGCGCGGAGAGCCCCTCACGCGCCTTGAGGAAGTTGACCACCTTCAGCGCTCCGTCGGCCGGCAGTAGCCCCGAGTCGTAGGCCGGCTCGGGCGTCGTGAACTCGAAGACGAACACCGACTCGCCGAAGGAATGTGGCTGCATCCGGGCGACGTAGTCGGGTGCGGTGACCGACTCGACCATGTCGGCCGGGCTGGTGAAGTAGTGCACGCCGATGCTGTCCCAGCTCTCGGCCGACTGCGGGTGCACCAGCACGTCGTTGGAGACGTCGTTGACCCGGTAGCACTGCACATACCGCCGGAACACCTTCATCACCGACGGGGTCGTGAGCATGAGCGCGGTGTGGACGACCCCCCACTCGTAGAAATACCGGGCCTGGCTCATTCCCGGCTTGCGCCGCCCGGCTATCCACCACGTGATCACGACTGCCTCCTCGGCTCTCAGTGTGGGAGCGGCGCCACCCGCTGCGACTTGTCCCCCCAGCCGGCCGCCTCCGGCAGGATGTGCTCAGCAAACAGGGTCATCGCCCGGCGGGCTGCCTCGGTGGACATCCCCGGCGGGTGGAAGTACAGCACCATCTCGTCCAGCGGTGCCTTCTCGAACATCGCCCGCATCGTCTCGCCGACCTCGTCGACCGAGCCGACCATGAACGGCATACCCCCGAAGGGGAAGTTCCGTTTGCGTAGCTCGCCGACGGGTGGCAAGCCATGGCCGACGGGGGAGCCGCGCCGGACGTAGAACGACACCCACGCGTGCAGCGCCTCCTCGGCCTCGTCCCACGCCTGCTCGGTGGTGTCTGCGATGTGTATGCCGATCGGTCCGGAGACGTACTTGAAGCTGGCCGGGTCGTGACCCGCGTCGCGGAGGGCGTCGACGTAGACGTTGTGTGACGGGCCCATCGCCATGGCCGAGTGGTAGCCCCGCTTCGCCGACCGCGTGGCGCTCTGCGGCCCCATGGCCGCCATGTAGACCGGTGGATGCGGCTGCTGCACCGGCTTGGTGGTCACGCGAACGTTGTCGAACTGGAAGTACTTGCCATGGTGGCTGAACTCCTCCTCGGTCCAGCACTTCTGGACGACCTGGAGGGCCTCGTAGGTGCGGGCGTACGTCTCGCTGCGGGGCACGCCGAAGACTTGGCACTCCTGCTCCATCGGCCCGGCGCCGACCGCAAGGTCGAGCCGCCCATGCGAGAGGATGTCCACGACGGCCGCGTCCTCCGCGACCAGCAGCGGGTTGTGGAATGCGAGCAGCAGAATGTAGGTGCCCAGCCGCACCCTCGTGGTCTGGCGAGCCAACGCGGCAAGCAGCGGCAGCGCTGAGGGGCTGTGCGCGTCCTCGGCGAAATGGTGCTCCGGGAGCCAGATGTGACTGAAGCCGAGCTGGTCAGCGAGGAGAAACTCCTCGAAGAACTCGTCGTATACCTCCACCAACGGCCGGGGTCGATCCGGGTGGTAGCGGATCGTGGGCCCGAATCCAACATCCATGCCGTTGTCCCTCCTTGGCCTGGCTCCTAGGCAGCGCAGGATCGGTGGTTAGGTTAGGCCCGGCCCTCGGGGCCGGGAAGGTCACGTGCCACGGTTACTCGTGATGCCAGGCATAAGGAAGGGGACGAACGTGTCCAAGACCGACGAGGGCGGATGGGTGTCCGGTCCTGAAGGGGCGATGTCGCGCAACGTCGAGCTGCTGGCCTACCACGACCTAGGCGTAGGCAACGCCGGCTACCAGATGGCCATGCAGGAGGTGGACGGGCGGTTCTACCTGTACTGCGCGCACTGGGCCAAGCAGGGCATCTCCTGCTTCGAGGTCACCGACCCGACGGCGCCGCGGTTCCTCCGGTTCGTGCCGGAGCCGTCCGGCAAGACGGGGGTGTCGTCGGTGAAGCTGCAGGTCGCCGATGGCATCGGCATCCTCAACATGCAGACGCGCAAGTTCGACATGTTCTTCGGCCCCCAACCGGAGGGCACCGAGTACGACGAGGGCGTCGTCGTGTGGGACTTCTCCGATCCCGAGTCCCCCACACCGATCGGGCGGTGGAGCTCGGGCAGCCCGTTCGGCACCCACCGCAACTACTACGACGGCGGCCGCTACGTGCACCTGACCTCGGGGGCGCCGGGCTACCGCGGGTTCATCTACCGCATCCTCGACATCGCAGACCCGGCCAACCCGGTTGTCGTCGGCCAATGGGCGCACCCGGAGCAGTGGACGCTCGAGGACCCCACCAGCCCGCACGTCGAGCTGCTGGCCTACCACGACCTAGGCGT
>JBIOUP010000182.1:0-3409 GCA_044867305.1 Dermatophilaceae bacterium | reverse complement strand
ATGTCGTTTGATGTTCTCGATGACGACGATGGAGTCGTCGACCACCCGGCCGATCGCCACGGTCAGCGCCCCGAGCGTGAGGATGTTGAGGGTGTACCCACCGGCTCGCAGGCCGATGAGGGCGATGACGAGCGAGAGCGGGATCGAGACCGCGGTGATGAGCGTGAGGCGCACCGACAGCAGGAACACGAGGATCACGAGCACCGCGAAGAGCAGGCCGAGCATCCCCTCGATGCTCAGGTCGTGGATCGAGTCCTCGATGTAGGGCGCCTGGTCGAAGACGGTGACGAAGGTGGAGCCGTTACCGAGGGCGGCTTGCAGGTCCGGTAGCGCCGCCCGGACACCTTGAGACACGGTCACGGTGTTGCCGGCTGGCGTCTTGGTCACCGCCAGTGTGAGCGACGGTTTGCCGTTGACGCGGGAGACCGACGTCGTGTCGACTGGCTCCTCGCGCACGTCGGCGATCTCGGACAGCGCGACGGGACCGTCGGTGCCTTGGACCTGGATGGCCGCCACCTCGGCCACGCTGTGCAGCGTCTTGCCGACCTCGACGTCGAGAGTGTTCCCGCCGGATGGCAGCGAGCCGGCGGGGACGGCGATGCCGCTGGCCGCGAAGACCTGCGGCAACGCCGTGGTGTCGACACCAAGACGGTCCTGGTCGGCCGGGCGCAACGTGATGACCACCTGTTGCTGCTGCTCTCCGCCGATGGCGACGTCGCGCACTCCGGTGACGGACTTCAGCCTCGGGACGACGGCCTTCTTCAGCTTGGCAGAGAGCACGTCTGGCGGGTCTGCCGAGGACACCGAGAGCAGCACGATCGGCACGTCGTCGAAGCTGCCGGCGAACACCGTCGTGGTCACGTCGTCGGGCAGCTGCGACTTGGTGGCGTCGACGGCCGAGCGCACGTCGGCGACGACCTTGTCCGCGTCGGTGCCGTAGTCCCACTCGACGCGCACCTGCGACAGGTTGCTCGCGCTCTTGGAGGTGACCCGGGTGACCCCGTCGACCGCTTTGACCGCGTCTTCGACCGGCCGGGTGACCTCCTGCTCGACGACCTCGGGCGCGGCACCGGCATACACCGTGACGATGCTCGCCGAAGGGGCGTCGAGAGAGGGGATGAGCTCCTGCTTGAGCGACCTCGTGGCGACCAGCCCGACCACGAGGAGAACGACGGTCACGAGAACGACGACGGTTCGGTTGGCCAGGCTCAGTCGGGTCAGGCGGGTCACTGCCGTAGCGTAACGAGAGGAGCAGGCCGGCCCGGCGGCACTTCTGTAACAGTGTGAGCGACCACAAGCAGCCTATGCCCGAAAGGAGCGTCATGTCCGACCGGTGGCGGGACCTGCAGGCCACGCATTCCCGGCCCGAGGGCAGCACCGACGAGGAGGTCAAGGCCGCCGGCATGGTCACGGAGGCCCTGGAGTACGTGCACCGGGCCCGGGGACACCTTTACAGCCTGCATCAGCTCATCGGGCAAGCCGACTTCCTGCTCGGCGACGCCGCGGATCTCATGCAGCGGTCCGGCCACGCCGAGCTGGCTACCTACCTGCGCGAACAGCTCATCGGACGCAATGTCCTGGACGGCCGCTGGACCTTCCAGATCGTCGAGGAGTTCGACGAGCTGTACTGGGACGCGCTTCGCGACGCCGAACAGGCCGTCCTCGATGAGCTCACCGACGGCCGCCGGCACCTCTACGAGGCCGAGCTCAAGCAGCGCCGCCGCACTGTCGGCATACCGGGGCATGAGCTCACCCCCGACGAGGGCTCCTGAGCAGCGCTGGCGCCGTCATCTGTTCGTGTCGGGCTCGCTGGACAAGGCGGCGATGAAGGCCTCCTGAGGAACCTCGACCCGCCCCACCATCTTCATCCGCTTCTTGCCTTCTTTCTGGCGCTCCAGCAGCTTGCGCTTGCGGGTGATGTCACCGCCGTAGCACTTGGCGAGCACGTCCTTGCGCAGTGCCCGGACGTTCTCGCGAGCGATGATCCGAGAGCCGATGGCCGCCTGGATGGGCACCTCGAACTGCTGACGGGGGATCAGCTTGCGCAGTGTCGCGGCCATCCGCACGCCGTACGCGTAGGCCTTGTCCTTGTGCACGATGGCCGAGAACGCGTCGACCTGCTCGCCCTGCAGGAGGATGTCGACGCGGACCAGGTCGGCGATCTGGTCGCCGTCGGGCTCGTAGTCCAAGGAGGCGTACCCGCGGGTGCGTGACTTGAGCTGGTCGAAGAAGTCGTACACGATCTCGGCAAGCGGCAGCGTATAGCGCATCTCGACCCGCTCGGCGGACAGGTAGTCCATGCCGCGCAGTGCACCGCGCTTGCCCTGGCACAGCTCCATGATCGGGCCGATGAACTCGCTGGGTGCGAGGATCGTCGCGCGGACGACTGGTTCGCGGACCTCCCGGATCTTCCCGCCCGGAAACTCGCTCGGGTTGGTCACCGTGACGATCTTGCCGTCCTCCAGGAGCACCTCGTAGACGACGTTGGGCTGGGTCGAGATCAGGTCGAGACCCGACTCGCGCTCCAGGCGCTCACGCACGATCTCCAGGTGCAGCAGGCCGAGGAACCCGCAGCGGAACCCGAACCCCAGCGCGGCTGAGGTCTCCGGCTCGTACACCAAGGCCGCGTCGTTGAGCTTGAGCTTGTCCAGCGCCTCGCGCAGCTCGGGGTAGTCCGAACCGTCGATGGGGTAGAGCCCCGAGAAGACCATCGGCTTGGGGTCACGGTAGCCGCTGAGCGAGCTGCTCGCCGGTCGGGACGCGTTGGTCACCGTGTCGCCGACCCTTGACTGACGCACATCCTTGACGCCCGTGATGAGGTAGCCCACCTCACCGACGCCCAGGCCGCGGGACGGCTCGGGCTCCGGGCTGGACACGCCGATCTCGAGCAGCTCGTGGGTGGCCCGCGTCGACATCATCAGGATGCGTTCGCGCGGGTTGAGGTCGCCGTCGACCACCCGGACGTACGTCACCACGCCGCGGTACGTGTCGTACACCGAGTCGAAGATCATCGCCCGGGCCGGCGCGCCGGGGTCACCCACCGGATGGGGCACCTGGCGAACGATCTCGTCCAGCAGCCTCGGCACGCCTTCGCCGGTCTTGCCGCTCACCTGCAGGCACTCCGATGGGGCGCAGCCGATGAGGCCGCCCAACTCGGCGGCATACTTGTCCGGCTGGGCCGCGGGTAGGTCGATCTTGTTGAGCACCGGGATGATCGCCAGGTCGTTCTCCATGGCCAGATAGAGGTTGGCCAGCGTCTGCGCCTCGATGCCCTGGGCCGCGTCGACGAGCAGCACTGCTCCCTCGCAGGCCGCGAGCGAGCGGGACACCTCGTAGGAGAAGTCCACGTGGCCCGGCGTGTCGATCATGTTCAGGGTGAACACGTCGGGGGGCTCTCGGTCGGGGGGCT
>JBIOUP010000181.1:0-3850 GCA_044867305.1 Dermatophilaceae bacterium | reverse complement strand
GAAGATGCTGTTATTCGGGGCGTTTGACAGCATCTCCTGACCTCTCGATGAAGGGAAGGGGGGCTTCCGGCCCGTCTGTGCTGGGACTGCCGCCAACTAGAGTGACGGTATGCCGCAGTCGCCGAGGGGCCGGGTGGCCCTGGTCACCCTCGGGTGCTCGCGCAACGAGGTGGACTCGGAGGAGCTCGCCGGTCGGCTGGCGGCGGACGGCTGGTCGGTGGTCGGCGACGCCGCCGAGGCCGATGTCGCTGTCGTCAACACGTGCGGTTTCGTCGAGGCGGCAAAGAAGGACTCCATCGACGCCCTCCTCGAGGCCGCCGACCTGAGGGCCGGCGGCACGAAGGCGGTCGTGGCGGTGGGCTGGCTCGCCGAGCGCTACGGGGTGACCCTCGCCGAGGCGCTGCCCGAGGCCGACGCCGTCCTCGGCTTCGACGCCTACCCACAGCTCTCGGCCCACCTGCAGACCCTGCTCGGGGGCGGACGCGTCGCGTCCCACGAACCGCGAGACCGGCGTCGAGCACTGCCGCTGGCTCCGGCCGCTCGGCCGGTCGCGGCGGCCCGGCTGGCGGTGCCCGGGCACGCCAGCGCACGCGCCGATGGGGACGGGCCGGCATACCAGCCACCCGCCACGAAGATCGTGCGGGAGCGGCTCGGCACCGGTCCCTGGGCACCGCTGAAGATCGCCAGTGGCTGTGACCGCCGGTGTGCCTTCTGTGCGATCCCCGCGTTCCGTGGCGCGTTCGTGTCCAGGCCACCGCACGACGTGCTGGCCGAGGCGCGATGGCTGGCCGAGCGTGGCGTGCGCGAGCTGCTGCTCGTGAGCGAGAACTCCACCTCATATGGCAAGGACCTTGGTGACCCCGCCCTGCTCGAGTCGCTGCTTGCCGCGCTCGCTGCTGTCGAGGGCATCGAGCGGGTGCGGGTCTCCTACCTGCAGCCGGCGGAGATCCGCCCCGGACTGCTGGCGGCCATGGCGCGGATCGAGAGCGTCGCGTCGTACTACGACATCTCGTTCCAGCACGCTTCCGGTCCACTCCTGCGCCGGATGCGTCGCTTCGGTGACGGCGACAGCTTCCTGAGCCTGCTCGAGCGCATCCGGTCGACGGACCCGGAGGCGGGCTTTCGCTCCAACGTCATCGTCGGGTTCCCGGGGGAGACCGAGCAGGATGTCCGAGCGCTCGAGGGGTTCCTCGAAGCGGCTCGCCTCGATGTCGTCGGCGTCTTCGGCTACTCCGACGAGGAAGGGACAGAGGCCGCGACCCTCGAGGGCAAGCTCGACGAGGTGGCGATCGCCGAGCGGGTATGCCGGGTGAGCGCACTCGTCGAGGAGCTCACCGCGCAGCGGGCGCAGGAGCGGGTCGGCCAGCAGGCCCGGGTGCTCGTCGATGCCGTCGAAGATGGCCGACTGGTGGGCCGCGCCGAGTTCCAAGGACCGGACGTCGACGGGGTCTGCTTGCTCGCCCCGCTGGCCCCGGATGCCGCCGGATGCGGCGATCCGGTGCGGCCTGGGGACTTCGTCGCCGCAACTGTCGTCGCAGCCGACGGCGTCGATCTGTGGGTGCAGCCCCGGTGACGCCTGCGCCCCCGCCGCCGCCCAGCGCCTGGAACCTGCCCAACGTGCTCACGGTCGTGCGCATCCTGCTGGTGCCGGTGTTCGGGTGGTTCCTGCTCGCTGACGGCGGGCGCAACGCGGCATACCGCCTCGCGGCTCTGGTGGTGTTCCTTGCCGCCTTGCTGACCGATCGCGTCGACGGCAAGCTGGCCCGCTCGTGGGGTCAGGTGACAACCTTCGGCATGATCGCCGACCCGATCGCCGACAAGGCGTTGCTGGGCATGGCGTTCGTCGGGCTGTCGCTGCTCGGCGAGGTGCCGTGGTGGGTGACCGTCGTGGTGCTCGGCCGAGAGGTCTCGGTGACCCTTGTGCGCTTGCTGGTGATCCGCCATGGCGTCATGCCGGCCGGTCGGGGGGGCAAGCTGAAGACCGTGCTGCAGGCGGCGGCGCTGTCGTTGCTGGTCGCCCCGCTTTGGGTCCTCCCGGGCGAGCAGGTGTGGCGGTGGCTCGCCTACCTCGTGCTCGGGACCGCCGTGCTGGTGACGGTTGCCACCGGGCTGGACTACCTGCTCCAGGCACGCGTGCTGCGTCGTACCAGCGAGCGGGCGGCCAGGCGTGCTGGCGGAGAGCGGCCATGACGCCCGAGCAGGTCATCGCCAGGCTTCTCCAACGTCACGAGTCGGTGGGCTGCGCCGAGTCGCTCACCGGTGGCTTGCTCACCGCACGGCTTGTCGACGTGCCCGGGGCTTCGGCCGTCGTGCGAGGCGGTGTCATCGCCTACGTCAACGATGTCAAGGCGAGTGTGTTGGGGGTCGACCCTGGGCTGCTGGCCACGGTGGGCGCGGTCCATCCCGACGTCGCACTCGACATGGCACGCGGGGCGCGACGGGTGCTGGGATCGGACTGGGGAGTGGCGACGACCGGGGTGGCCGGCCCGGACCCTTCTGACGGTATGCCGGTCGGCGCGGTCTTCGTGGCCGTCGACTCGGACGGCGGACAGCGGGTGGGCCGGCTGACGTTGAGCGGCGGGCGCAGCGCCATCCGGCACGCTGCCGTTGTCGGGGCGCTGGGGCTGCTCACGAAGGCGCTGGGCTAACCTGCCGCCGAGGGGCTGGACACGGCATACTTTCGGCTAGGAAGCAGTTATCGGGACGAACGCGTTATGGTGGGTGCGCACCTGAGGGAGGAGGGCGAGATGATCCTGCTGCGCCGCGAGCTCGGCGATGTGCTTCGTGAGCTGCGCCAGGTGCAGGGACGCACCCTGCGCGAGGTCTCGGCCCGTGCCTCGGTCTCCCTGGGCTACCTGAGCGAAGTGGAGCGAGGCGAGAAGGAAGCTTCCTCCGAGCTGCTCGCGGCCATCTGCTCGGCGCTGGAAGTGCCGCTGTCGGCCATCCTGGCCATCGTGTCGAGCAAGGTGGCAAAGTCCGAGACCGTCTCCGCGCCCGTCGTTCTGCCAGTTGCCCCGCCCAGCCACGAGGTGTCTGCCTCCGCCGCGTAGCCCGGACACCACGATGAGCGACGACGAGGCCGCCCCGCAGGCCAGAGGTGTCACGGTGGTGCCACTGGCCACGGTTGACCTCGGCCCCGAGATCGAGGGCATGCACGGGCATCAGCTTCGGATGCGAATGGTGACCATCGAGCCCGGAGGCGTCTTCGGCCCGGTTCATCACCACAAGGGCAGACCGGGGACCGTCTACGTGCTGCAGGGAACCATCACCGACCATCGAAATGGGATCGCCACGGACTACGGGCCCGGTGTGGGCTGGCCCGAGGACCGCAACACGGTCCACTGGCTCGAGAACCGGGGGACGGAACCGGCGGTGGAGATCTCCGTCGATGTCGTCCGGCACGAATAGGCGGGTGCCTCACCGGCAGTCCACGAGATCGGCGTCGCCGTGAGTACTGAGCGCAACCGCTCCATCCGGCAACGTTTCGATGCGCTCCTCGGGCCGCGACCTCAGCGAACTCGACGAGCTGTGCACCCCTGACCTGGTCACCCATGCGCTGGCGCCGCGATGTACCGGTTCGAGGACGGGAAGATCGCAGAACGCTGGGTGGTTCGCGACGATCTGGGCATGTTGAAGCAGCTCGGCGCGATCGGCGACGGATCAGACTGACCGCCTCCGTCTCTGCCGCACTACAGTTCAGCCATGTCTGGCCCCGTGCTGCTGGCCGTCCACGAGGACCCGGATGCCTTGCGCGGCGTGGAGCAGGAGCTGCACGACCGGTACTCGCGGCACTATCAGGTTCGCTGTATCGAGTCCGCGTTGCAGGCTCGGGCGTGGCTGCAGGAGCTGG
>JBIOUP010000180.1:0-12340 GCA_044867305.1 Dermatophilaceae bacterium | reverse complement strand
CTCGGGGGGTGGGAAGCAGGCTCGGGGGGTGGGAAGCAGGCTTGGGCGGTGGGAAGCAGGCTTGGGCGGTGGGAAGCAGGCTTGGGCGGTGGGAAGCGGTCGGAGTGGCGGTGACGGCATACCCCTGTGCGACCGCACAGGGTCTCGGCCTTGCGGGTCGGGTCACTGGTAGCGTCAGGGCAGCCTCGAACCAACGAGAACCCACGTCGCCAAGGGAGTTGTCGTGAGCACCACACCCGTGAAGGTGGCCGTCACCGGCGCCGCCGGCCAGATCGGCTACAGCCTGCTGTTCCGCATTGCGAGCGGCTCGCTCTTCGGGCCCGACACACCGGTGCAGCTGCGGCTGTTGGAGATCACGCCTGCCCTCAAGGCTCTGGAGGGCGTCGTCATGGAGCTGCAGGACTGCGCGTTCCCGACGCTGGCCGACGTCACCATCGGCGACGACGCCGAGAAGATCTTCGACGGGGTCAGCCACGCGCTGCTGGTCGGGGCTCGCCCCCGCGGTCCGGGCATGGAACGCGGCGACCTGCTATCCGCTAACGGCGGGATCTTCGCCCCCCAGGGCAAGGCCCTGAACGCCGTGGCCGCAGACGACGTCCGTGTCACCGTGACCGGCAACCCCGCCAACACGAACGCCCTCATCGCGATGAGCAACGCCCCCGACATCCCGCGCGAGCGGTTCTCGGCGCTGACCCGGCTGGACCACAACCGGGCGATCTCCCAGCTCGCGACCAAGCTCGGCGTGCCCGTCACAGCGGTGACGAGGATGACCATCTGGGGTAACCACTCCGCCACCCAGTACCCTGACCTTTTCCACGCCGAGGTATCCGGCAAGAACGCTGCTGAAGCCGTGGGTGACCAGACCTGGCTCGAGCAGGTCTTCATCCCGACCGTGGCCAAACGGGGAGCCGCCATCATCGAGGCCCGAGGTGCCTCCTCGGCGGCCTCCGCTGCCTCCGCGACCATCGACCACGCTCGCACCTGGGTGAACGGCACACCAGCGGATGACTGGGTGTCTATGGCGGTGTGCTCGGATGGGTCCTACGGCGTGCCCGAGGGGCTCATCTCCTCCTTCCCGGTCACCGTCGAGGGCGGGCGGTGGCAGATCGTCCGAGGATTGGACATCGACGACTTCTCCCGAGCCAAGATCAACGCGTCGGTAGCCGAGCTCGCCGACGAGCGGGACGCGGTCAAGGAGCTCGGCCTGATCTAGCCGGTGCATTGACGCGTCAGAGGGCGACCAGCGTGAAGGCCAGGAACACCGCCACCGACAGGCCGGCGAGCGAGACAACGTCGAGCCAGCGTCGGCGCACGGCGATCCCTCCAGCGGCGTCACGGGGCAGCACCGCACGTAGCACCGCGCCCATGGCCAGCGACATGGCGACCAGATAGCCGCCCGTCCTGACCAGACCGACCGCACAGAGCCCCACCCCGGCGGCGGCGCCGACGGCCATGCCCCACCACGGGCCCAGCCGGCGCAGCCGACTCCATCTCACGGTGCCGCAGCCAGCTTCTCGGCGGCCAGAACGACATTGGTGAGCAGCTCGGCCCGGGTCATCGGACCGACACCACCCGGGTTGGGGCTGACCCAGCCGGCCACCTCGGCAACATCGGGCGCCACATCACCGGCGATCCGAGTCTTCCCGGTCTGCTCGTCCACCACTCTGCTCACCCCGACGTCGAGCACGGCAGCCCCGGGCTTGACGACATCCCCGGTCACCAGGCCGGGCACACCTGCGGCTGCCACGATAATGTCGGCGCGGCGGAGCTCCGCGCCAAGATCGCGAGTCCCCGTGTGGCACAGCGTGACCGTTGCATTCTCAGAGCGCCGAGTAAGGATGAGCCCCAGCGGCCGCCCGACCGTCAGGCCGCGCCCGATGATGAGCACCTTGGCGCCGGCAATCGGCACGCCATGGCGACGCAGCAACTCGACGCACCCCACCGGAGTGCACGGCAGCGGAGCGGGCCGACCCAGAACCAGCCAGCCCAGGTTGACCGGGTGCAGTCCGTCGACGTCCTTGTCCGGGCGGACCCGCGAGAGCAGGGCCATCTCGTCCAGCCCCGTGGGCTGCTGCACCAGGAAGCCGGTGCAGTCGGGGTCTGCGTTGAGCTCGTCGATGACCGCTTCGACCTGCGCCTGGGTGGCGCTGGCCGGCAGGTCCCGCCGGATGCTCCGGATGCCCAGCTCGGCGCAGTCCTTGTGCTTGGCCGCGACGTACCACCGGCTTCCCGGGTCGTCGCCGACGAGGACCGTGCCGAGGCCGGGGACGATCCCGCGGGCAGCCAACGCCTCAACACGCCCGGCGAGCTCCTCCTTGACCGCGGCCAGCGTGCCCGTACCGTCAAGGATTTGCGCGCTCACAGCCCCATCCTGCCAGGGCAGGATCGGCCGCCACGCTCGCCCGTATGCCGCGTCTGACGGCCATGGCGTCGGCCGTCGGCCGGCTCGGCCGGTCCCTCACCTTGCCTTGCCGAGTGCGGATCAGTGCGCGAAGTGGCGCGTGCCGGTGAAGTACATCGTCACCCCCGCAGCCAGCGCGGCCGCGATGACCTCACCGTCGCGGATGGAGCCGCCCGGAGCCACCACCGCTCGCACGCCGGCGTCGATGAGCACCTGCAGACCGTCGGGGAAGGGGAAGAAGGCGTCCGAAGCGGCGACCGCGCCCGCGGCCCGCTGCGCGCCGGCCCGCTGCACGGCCAGGTGACAGGAGTCGACCCGGTTGACCTGTCCCATCCCGACGCCTACCGACGCCCCGTCGCGGGCCAGCAGAATGGCATTGGACTTCACGGCTCGGATTGCCCGCCAAGCGAACTCGAGATCGACAAGGGTGCCCTCGTCGGCCGGCTGCCCGGACACCAGTCGCCAGCGGGACGGGTCGTCGCCACCGGGCGGGTCGGCCACGACGACCGCGTCGATGGTGTCGCGGACCTGCATGAGCAGCCCTCCCGAGATGGGCCGGGTCTCCGCGCCGCCACGCGCCGGGGCGGGACAGCGCAGCAGCCGCACGTTCCGCTTGGTGGTGAGCACCGCCAGCGCCTCCGGCTCGAAATCCGGCGCGGCAATCACCTCGGTGAACACGTCCGCGGCGGCGCGGGCGAGCTCGGCCGTCACTTGTCGGTTGGCCGCGATCACCCCGCCGTACGCCGACACCGGGTCGCACGCGTGCGCCTTGCGATAGGCCTCGGCGATGTCGGCTCCGACCGCGATCCCGCAGGGGTTGGTGTGCTTGACGATGGCCACCGTCGGGTGGTCGCCGTGGTCGTAGGCCGCCCGCACCGCCGCGTCGGTGTCCACGTAGTTGTTGTAGGACATCTCCTTGCCGTGCACCTGTTCGGCCTGGGCGAGCGCGGGGCGGGGCTGGAACCCGTTGCGGTAGAGGGCAGCCGGCTGATGTGGGTTCTCGCCGTAGCGCAGCGCGGACTGCTTGGTCCAGGTGGCACCCACCCACGCGGGGAAGCCGCTGCCCTCGGACGTGTCGCTGACCACGTTGCCCATCCAGGAGGCGACGTGCACGTCGTACGTCGCGGTGTGCGCGAACGCCTCGGCGGCCAGGCGCTGGCGTTGGGCCAGCGTGAAGCCACCGGCCCCCAGCGCCTCGATGACCTCAGGGTATGCCGTGGGGCTGGTGATGACCGCGACGCTCGCGTGGTTCTTGGCTGAGGCGCGGAGCAGGGCCGGCCCACCGATGTCGATCTGTTCGATGCACTCCTGGGGCGAGGCCCCCGAGAGCACCGTGTCGGTGAAGGGATACAGGTTGCAGACCAGCAGGTCGAAAGCCTCGACGCCCAGGTCGGCCAGCTGGGCGACGTGGGCGGGGTTGGCGGTGTCGGCGAGCAGGCCGGCATGGATCCGCGGATGCAGCGTCTTGACCCGCCCGTCAAGACACTCCGGGAACCCGGTCAGCTCTTCGACCGGCGTCACTGGGACCCCTGCGCCGGCGATCGTCGCGGCCGTCGACCCGGTGGACACGATCGACACCCCCGCCGCATCAAGCGCCGTGGCCAGCTCGGCCAGCCCGGCCTTGTCGTAGACCGAGACCAGGGCTCGGCGGACTGGACGGCGTTGCTCGCCAATGGGATTGCTGGGCTGGCTCACGGGATGGTGACCTTCCGGTTGGTGACGGTGAACCCCTGCCGGAGCATGCGGCCGACGCAGTCGACCAGCTGCGGGCGTTCGGCCGCCTTGATCCGCTCGGTGAGGGTGTCCTCGGTGTCGTCGTCGAGCACGGGCACCGCGACCTGGGCGACGATGGCGCCGGTGTCGATGCCGTCGTCGACGACGAAAAGGGTGGCCCCGGTGACCTTCACGCCGTAGGCGAGCGCGTCCCGCGGGCCGTGGATGCCGGGGAATGCCGGCAGCAGGGAGTTGTGGCTGTTGACGTAGCGCTGGGCGAACCGGCTGAGGAAGAACGGCCCGACCAGCTTCAGGAACCCCGCCGAGACAACGAGCACCGGCTCGTACGCCGCCACGGCCTCGGTCAGCGCCGCGTCCCACTCGGCGCGGCTCGGGTAGTCGCCCACCCGGCATACGAAGGTGGGTATGCCGGCCCGCTCGGCACGTTCGACACCGAGAGTGCCCTCGCGATCGGCGCCGACAGCGGCGACCCGGACCCCGTATGCCGGGTCGGCACAGGCATCGAGGAGCGCCTGCAGCAACGTCCCCGATCCGGAGACCAGCACGACGATGTCGGCGTGCCTTGGTCGCGCCGAAGCCGTTGTCTCGGTCATGCCAACCGTGCGGTAGAGCGCGCGCTTGGCATGACGCACGGCGGCAGCGGGCCGGAGCGTCCGGTGGACGTCACGGCGAGTGATGTTACCGGCCCGGCATACCCCTCAGACGACCCAGCCCAAGCCCGGCGGCGGCGCGGGGGTGAACGGGACCTTGGCCAGCTGGCGCGCCTGGGCGACCAGCCGGTCGGAGGAGTCCCAGATCTCGGCGTCCTCCTCGACGAACCCGCCGGCCAGGTTGACCGACGCGATGCTCAGCCGCAGCCAGCCCGCAGCGGGCTTGGCCCGCACATGCACGGTCAGCTCCAGCGTGGGCACCCATCCGGTCAGCCCCAGGTCGTACGCCACGGGCGGCAATGCGTCGACGACCTGCAACAACATCAGCGCGGTTGGCTCGCCCCCGTCGCGCATCCGGAACCAGGTTCGAATCTGGCCCAGGCCAGTCGGCCGTCCGCCGAACCAGCCCGCGGTCGTCGGGTCGATGAGCATGTCGTAGCGGCTCATCACCTCCGACACGACGAGCGGCGAGTCCTGCCCCATCGACTCGGGGGAGAAGCACTCTTCGCGCGGCGGCAGGTACGGCGGGCGCGCAACGGTGAGCACCTCGGCGTGGGTCGTCGTCAGGTCGACGAAGGTCGCGGTCGCGCGCAGTCGCTCGACCTCGGCGCCGCGCTCGTCGGTCTGGACCACCCGCGCCGCAGCGGTGGACAGTGAGCGGGATGCGCGGATCACCTCGGTGAGCACATGCCCCGGTCCGGCCTCAGCCGCCGTGAGGTAGAAGGCGCTGACGCACAGCGGGTCGGGGTGCCCGTGCGCCTCGCCGAGCCTGGCCGAGAGGGCGTTGGCCGCCGCAGCCAGGGTCACCCCGCCGTTGACGGGCCCGCCGTGAATGGTCCAGGACCGGGGCAGCTCAATGGCGTACGAGTCGACGGAGCCGGTCGGGGTGACCCGGATCGCCTCGTCGAACGATGGCTGGTGCACGCCGGTCACTCCCGCTCCTGGGTCAGCGCCGTGCCGACAGCAGACGCGAAGCGCCCTGAGCCGACCTGGCTGCCCAGCAACAGTGCGAGGCGCACGAGGAAACCCTCCCGGTCGGCCGGTCCGGCACGGTCCAGCGCATCAGACAGGCCGAGCCAGACCGCCTCGAGGTGGCGCTCGGCAGGGGGTGTCGGGTCGGGCCATTCTGGAGCGACCTGGCCGCCGGCAGGCGCTCGGCCGGTGCACACGGACTGGCCGATGTCGGCCAGCTGGGAAAGGTCGGTGAGGCGGGCCAGGAGTATGCCGTCCGGCCGGATCACGAACACCTCTCCGGCGCGACCTCCCAGATCGCGCTGCAAATCCGGATCCTCGACGGCACCGCCGTCGGCTGCGTCGGGAAGCGGGTTGACGAGAATGCTCGTCCACTGCTCCGGCGCCATCGCTGTGGCCAGCTTGGTTTCTGCCGCGCGAACAGCTGCGGCCGTGTCGCCATCGCACTCGAAGGCGACAAGGGCGAAGCCGCAGCCCCGCAGGCGGTTGACCGACGTGCGACCCGCCGCCGTGCGGACAACGCGATCGGGAACGGGGTCGCCGGGCAGGATCCCCGACGCTCCCGGGTCGGCCTGCCAGGTCAGTGCCGACTGGTGGGCATGGGTGGCGCTGGACTGGCGCGGGTTGATCAGGAAGCCGAACTCCGGCCGGACGGTGGCCAGGCGCAGGATCGCGGCGCGGGTGGCCCGATAGCCTTCGCTGCCCGGCGTCATGAAGCGGGTCGACTTGCCGGCGTTGGCGATGTTCTGCTCCCAGGCGGAGCGGCGCTCGCTTGAGTAGACCTGCAACAGGGCCGCCTCCGCTGTGCCGTTGATGACGGCGGCCAGCATCCAGCCCAGCGTCTCGGCGTCCTCCACGCCGGAGTTCAGCCCCCGGACGCCGAAGATGGGTACCAGGTGGGCGGCGTCTCCAGCGAAGAGCACGCGCCCGTGCACGAAATGATCGAGCGCGCGGGCATGCGCGGAGTAGATCCCGTGCCATTCCAGGGTCCAGGGCAGCTCGTAGCCGAGCCACTGCAGATGCTCGCTGATCCGCTGCTTGATCCGCTCGACCTGGGTCTCGGCTTCGGCGTCCTGGCCCTCGTCGAGCTGGTAGTCGATGCGCCAGATGTCGTCGGGCTGGCGATGCATGATGACCGTGGATCCGGGGTTGCTCGGAGGGTCGAACCAGACCCGCCGTTCGACCGGCAGATCGCACTTCCAGTGGATGTCGGCGATGACGTAGCGCCCTTCGTAGCTGGTGCCCTCCAGCGTCAGACCGGCCAGCTCGCGCATCCGACTGCGTCCGCCATCGGATGCGACGACCCAGGCGGCCCGCAGCGTCCGCGATCCAGCGGCGGTGTCCAGCTGCAGCGTGACGGCCTGCTCGTCCTGCAGGTAGCCGTTCACCCTGACCTGCCACAGGTAGGTGACGAGGGGATCCGCTTGCAGATGGTCGACCATGATCTGCTCGACGCGCGACTGCGAGACGTTGACCATAGGGGCCCGCACGTCGTACGGGGAGGTCGGCATCTGGAAATGCAGCACCTCGGTGTCGCGGAAGAAGCTGCGACCGGAGGACCACGGCAGCACGACCTGCTCCAGCTGCGCCCCGAACCCGAGCCGCTCGGCCGCCTCCAGGCTATGCCGCGATATGCAGATCGCCCGGCTGCCGAAGGAGACCTGGTCGGCTGCCTCGACGATCGTCACCGGTATGCCGCGTTGAGACAGCATCATGGCGACCGCCATGCCCACCGGTCCGCCACCGACCACGACGACCGGTAACGGTTCGTCGGTGAGCGCCGTCGAGGTGACGACCGATGGTGGGTACTTCCGGGGTATGAAGTACGGGGACTCGGCCACCGGGGTTCCTCTCGCGATGACGTGCGGGCCTCGAGTACTACCTACCACCACCTGGCCGCGTCCCCATCATCGCCCTCGCGGTCAAGATCATGTGACCCGGATCAGTCGAAGAACCGCAGGCGCACCAGGTCGACCAGCACAAACACCAGGGCGCCCAGCGCCAGCTCGCCGAGCAAAGCGAGCCCGACCAGCAGCGGACTGACACCAACGGCGGCGAGCCGCTCGACCCCCATCGCTCCTGACGAGAGGACGGCCAGGCCGCTGAGCAGGACCACGGCTACGCAGACCGCGGTCACCGAGCTGAGCGCCTTGGCGCGCCAGCTGGCCAGGCGGCTCCACGCCCGGGCGGCCAGCCATCCCGCGACCACCCCCGCAGCCACCGGGACCAGAAGCGCCGCCATCACCCACGCCGGATAGGTCGCCTCGGGCGGCACCGCCCCGAGAACGGGCACCAAGGGCAGCAGACCGGGTTCGGCGCCAGTGACGCTCACCGCGCCGTTGGCCGTGACCTGGAAACCAGGGCCGGCGAGCCACGCCACCCCCCACACCGCGAGGGTGGGCAGGTAGAGCAGCTGAGCCAGCACGAGCAGGACCCCGCCGAACCAGCCGGCGTCGAGCGACTGATGCAGGCCCACGACGGTGGCGAAGCGCCAGGCAAGCGCGGCGATCACGATCACCGCGCCGGCTGCGAGCAGTCCGGCGGCGGTCCACAGCCCCGGAAGCAGACCTCGGCGCAGCCACAGCGGGAGCGGTTCGGCGAGGGCGGCCACCACTGGCGCTTCGGCATCGTCGGTCCGCACGAGCACGACCCCCAGCGCGGCGACCGGCACGGAGAACGCCCCAAGCAGCCCCAGAGCCGTGGGACGGGCAGCCCCCGGCAGGCTGACCAGGGCGAGCAGGACAACCGCCACGGCATACCCGCCGAAGAAGAGCGGCAGGACCTCACGGGCCAAGGCCGACCGCCAACGGGTGCCGCGGTCGCCACGGTGGGCGATGCGCAGGGTGTGACGAAGTGTGATGACCGTTAACCAGACCGCGATCGCCCAGAAACCGAGCGGCACCACCTCGATCGGGGCGCCGGAGACCAGCACCCGCCCGCCGGTACCGACGAACCACATCGCGCTCGACACGCCGAGCGCCTCCGCGACCCCCGCCGCCGACTGGGGCGCGGAGAGCCAGGAGAGCAGCCCGAGCACGGCGAGCACAGCCCACGAGGAGACGGCCGCGAGCAGACCCCCGGCCACGAGCTGCCACCGGGGCGCTGCAGGAGCGTCCGCCTCGGTTCCTGGGCGTGGCAACCGCACCCGGTCGAGCAGGCTCATGGTGACCCATCGTTGCCGAGGCAGTCCCGAAAAGCCCGGGGGCGCGCCGGAACTCGCCGACGCGCCCCGCCTCCTTCGTTACTCAGCCGGTGAGACCGGCCATGATCTCGCGCATGAGCTCGGCCGTGCCCGAGGGCGTCTTGCCGACCTTGACGCCCGCCGCCTCGAGCGCCTCCGCCTTTGCCTGCGCGGTGCCGGCCGAGCCGGTGACGATGGCCCCGGCGTGGCCCATCGTCTTGCCTTCGGGCGCGGTGAACCCGGCGACGTAGCCGACCACCGGCTTGCGGACATGGTCCTTGATGTATGCCGCGGCGCGCTCCTCCGCGTCCCCGCCGATCTCACCGATCATGACGATGGCGTCCGTGCCGGGGTCGTCCTCGAACGCCTCCAGGCAGTCGATGTGGGTGGTGCCGATGATCGGGTCGCCGCCGATACCCACGGCCGTCGAGAAGCCGAAGTCGCGCAGCTCGTACATCATCTGGTAGGTCAGCGTGCCGGACTTGGACACCAGCCCGATCCGGCCCGGCCCGGAGATGTCCGCGGGGATGATCCCGGCGTTGGACTGTCCGGGGCTGATCAGGCCTGGGCAGTTCGGCCCGATGAGCCGCGTCGTCCCGGCCTTCTGCGCATAGGTGAAGAACTCCGCAGTGTCCTTGACCGCGACCCCCTCGGTGATGACCACAGCGAGCGGCACCTTGGCGTCGACGACCTCCACGACCGCGGCCTTCGTGAACGCGGCCGGGACGAAGATGACGGAGACGTTGGCCCCGGTCGCGGCCACGGCATCGGCGACGCCGCCGAACACCGGCACCTGCACGCCGCTGGGGAAGTCGACCGTGGTCCCCGCCTTGCGCGGGTTGACCCCCCCGACGATGTTGGTGCCTGAGGCGAGCATTCGCGTGGTGTGTTTCATCCCCTCCGAGCCGGTCATGCCCTGGACGATGACCCGGGAGTCCTTGTTGAGGAAGATCGCCATGTCTGCTGGTCCGTTTCTTAGGTGGGCTGGTCGGGTCTAGTCGGCGGCTGCCGCGAGCTCGGCGACCCGGCGGGCGGCTCCATCCATCGTGTCGACGCGCTCGAGCAGCGGCAGCTGCGCCTCGTCGAGGATCCGTCGGCCCAGCTCGGCGTTGTTGCCGTCGAGGCGCACCACGAGGGGCTTGGGGTGCGCGCCGTCGGCCTCGAGGATCTCGTACGCCTTGACGATGCCAGTGGCCACCTCGTCGCAGGCCGTGATGCCGCCGAAGACGTTGACGAACACCGCCTTGACCTGGCCGTCCTCAAGGATGACCTCCAGGCCGTTGGCCATGACGCTGGCGTCGGCACCGCCACCGATGTCGAGGAAGTTGGCGGGGCGGGGATGGCTGCCGTCCTTGGCGACGAGCTGCTCACCGGCATACGCGACGACGTCGAGCGTGGACATGACCAGCCCCGCGCCGTTGCCGATGATGCCGACCGTGCCGTCGAGCTTGACGTAGTTGAGACCCTTCTCGACCGCCAGGACCTCCAGCGGGTCCGTGGAGGAGTGGTCGACGAGCGCCTCGTGGTCGGGGTGGCGGAAGCCGGAGTTGCCGTCGATGCTCACCTTGCCGTCGACGGCGACGATCGTGCCGTCCTCGGTCTTGGCCAACGGGTTGACCTCGACAAGGGTCGCGTCCTCTTGCTGATAGACCTCGCCCAGCTTGACGAACACCGCGGCGAGCTGGTCGCGGTCGGCTGGGTCGAAGCCGGCGGCGTCGACAATCTCCAGGGCCTTGGCCTGGTCGATGCCGACTTCCGGGTCGACGGGCACCTTCGCCAGGGCTTCTGGCTTCTCGACGGCTAGCGTCTCGATGTCCATGCCGCCTTCTTTGCTGCACATGGCCAGGTAGGAGCGGTTGGCCCGGTCCAGCAGCAGGGAGAAGTAGTACTCCTCGGCGATCTTGGCGCCGGCGGCGACCATCACCTGCCGGACCGTGTGCCCCTTGATGTCCATGCCGAGAATTCGCTCGGCTGCCGCAACGGCCTCCTCGACCGACTTGGCGACCTTGACGCCGCCGGCCTTGCCTCGTCCACCCGTCTTCACCTGGGCCTTGACGACGACGACTCCGCCGCTGCGGGCCCCGACGGACTCGGCGGCTGCGCGCACGTCCTCGGGGGTGCTGGCGACGACCCCGGCCAGGACGGGAACGCCGTGCGCTTCGAACATGTCACGTGCTTGGTACTCGAACAGATCCACGGCGCGTCCATCCTCGTCGTCGAAGGGCGTGAACCAGGTGGCCAAGAGGGCTGTGTCGGACTCTAGTGCAAGCCCGCTGCCGCGCTGCGGCCCCTTCGGCCCAGGTTGCCGCGGCATGGCGAATGTCACCTACCGCCGGCTAGCGGACCGTGACTGGCTGGGCTTGCGGCACAAGAAGCACCCACACCGGCGTTGCGGCGAGGGTGATCGGGCGCCCGTCAGGCGCCTGCAGGCTGGTCGGGGAGGCGAGCGCGGGCCGAGACCACTGCCCGCCCCATTGCTGACCCTCGCGCAACACGGTGACGCCTCCCTGGCCCACCAGGGAGGCAACCGGTGTCGGAATGCCGTTGACGTCGCGGTTGGGTGACTCACGCACCGCCACCGTCTGCACGATCACGCTTGATGCGCCGAGCTGGCCGCCATCGGCGGTCAGCTCGGGGCGACCGTCGGTCGACAGCAGGTACTGACGCCGGCCGGGGTCCCATGTGAAGGACACCGAGGTGTGCCCGTATGCCGTGTCGAGGCTCGATGCGTTGGCTCCGGCCCCGGGGCTGGGCCCGAACCGGAAGCCGATGTCGGCCGGCGGGGCACTGCCACCTGCGCGCGCCAGCAATGCCGAAGTCTCCCCGACGAGGTTGTAGGGCGCTGGGCGGTCGGCATCGCGGTGGAAGCCCTGGCGGGACGCGTCGTTGGAGACGTCGACCTGGGTTCCGGTCGCGAGCACGCCCAGGGTGTATGCCGAAGCTCCCGAGAACGCGAAGGCGACCGGTCCGTAGTTGCCCAGCAGCTCGAGGTCGGACTCGCGCGCACTGCGCACCGGACCGACCTCGGGCGGCATCGTGGCGGAGAACACGGCCAACAACCTGGTGTAGCCCGCCTCGACCGGCTCGACGTAGACGACGTCGGCCCGCTCCAGCCCGATGCGCGGGCGCGCCGGGGCGGTGTTGTCGATCTTGACGGCCAGCACCGGCCCGCCAGCGAGCGGTGTGAGCTGCGGCGTCGTGGGTGCGGCGACTGCGCTCGGGACCGACGCCGTCACCGTCGACGTCGAGGGCACCGACGAGGTCTCGGGGTTGCCCGATGTGCAGGCCCCCGCGGTCATCGCCGCGGCAACCCCGATCGCCACACCCAGGCGGCGCACCCGCACGCTCATCGCTCGAGGATGGTGCGCCGAGGAGACAGTGGCTGCAGACGGTTGTGGGGGG
>JBIOUP010000179.1:0-5760 GCA_044867305.1 Dermatophilaceae bacterium | reverse complement strand
GTATGTCCTGGTGGCGCTCGAGGTCCGTACGCCGACCCGGGACATGCTCTCGGAGCATTACGCCGAGCACGTCGGCAAGCCGTTCTATGAGACGCTGCTGGAGTTCATGAGCTCAGGTCCTGTGACGGCGGCTGTCGTCGAAGGGGTGCGGTGCATCGAGGGCTTCCGCTCGCTCGCGGGACCGACCGACCCGACGCTTGCGCCCCCCGGCTCCATCCGCGGTGACCTGGGGCGTGACTGGGGCCACGGCTCGGCCCAGAACATCGTGCACGGGTCCGACTCGCCCGAGTCGGCGCAGCGCGAGATCCGGATCTGGTTCCCGGCACTCTGAACGTGCCTTCGGGCCTACCGCGGGGTTTCGGGAGAATGGCCGGGTGAGACCCGGGATCTTCACCGACCGCACCGTCGACGAGCTGATGGACCGTGCCTGGTCACGCAGTCGACTCTCGATGCGGGGCCGCTGGGAGCGGCTGGAAGCCAAGTCGTGGCACGTGCTGCAATGCGCGTTCGCAGCCGGGCTGGCGTGGTTCATCGCCAGCGACGTGCTGCACCATCAACAGCCGCTGTTCGCGCCGATCGTCGCGGTGGTCTGTCTCGGGATGACCTACGGGCAGCGGTTGCGCCGAGTCGCGGAGGTGACCATCGGAGTAGCCGTCGGAGTCGCCATTGCGTCGCTCTTCGTCGAAATCGCTGGCAGCGGAGCGTGGCAGGTCGCCGTGGTGGTCCTCGTGTCGATGTCCGCGGCGCTCCTGCTGGACGCCGGCCAGCTGCTCATCATGCAGTCAGCGGTGCAGTCGATCGCGGTCACGGTGCTGGGCACCACCCCCGGCCAGGCCTTCACCCGCTGGCTGGATGCCGTCGTGGGTGGCTGCGTCGCGTTGGTGGCTGCGGCGGTCGTCCCGCGAGCCCCCTTGCGTCAGCCCCGCGTGCAGGCCGCCAAGGTGGCTCGAACGATCGCGAACCTGCTGCGGGACGCCGCGCAAAGCGCACGCAGCAGCGACGTGGACCGCGCCGCGAGGGTGCTGGCTGAAGCTCGCTCGACCGACGAGCTCATCCGGGAGCTGCAGACGGCGGCCGACGAGGGGTTGTCCGTCATCGCGTCAACCCCGTGGAGGCGCGGTGACGCCGGCAGCGTGCGCTCCATCGCGTCGCTCGTGGAGCCCCTGGACCGCGCCCTGCGCAGCACACGCGTGCTGGTGCGGCGGGTGAGCATCGCCAAGCACCAGGGTGCCGAGATCCCGGACGACTACGTTCGGACGATCCGTGATCTCGCCGATGCCGTCGAGGTGATCGCTCGCGCCTGGGCCGAGAACAAGTTCGCGAACTTCGGCCGCCTCGGGCTCATCGCGCTGGGAGAGCGCAGTCGCCTGCTGGACCGCAGCGAGTACCACACGACCATCCTGCTCGGTCAGCTGCGCTCGCTCGTCGTGGACCTGCTCGAGCTGACCGGACTGGGACACGAGGAGGCCATCGATCTCGTCCCGCCGCTGGAGGACTGATCCGCGTTCGATGGGAGGGAAACCGGCGTGATCCACGCCGGAAACCCTCCCATCGACGGTGCAACGAGGCGCATCGGCGCCCCGGATCGGCCCCTATCGGCCGAGAACCTCGTACCTGCGCTCGGTCTCGGCCTTGCTGCCCTGCCACCAGTCGCGGTTGTCGGCGTACCACTGGATGGTCTGCGCCAGCCCGGCGCGGATGTCCTGGTACCTCGGCCGCCAGGTTGTCTCGGCGCGTAGCTTGCTCGAGTCGATGGCGTACCGCAGGTCGTGGCCGGGCCGGTCGTTCACGTGCTCGAACCAGTCGGCTGGCTTGCCCATCAGCTCCAGGATGAGCCCGATGATCTCGCGGTTGTTCCGCTCGCCATCGGCACCGATCAGGTACGTCTCGCCGAGGCGGCCCTGCTCGATGATGGCGACGACGGCGTCGTTGTGGTCGTCGACGTGGATCCAGTCCCGCACGTTCGCTCCGGCGCCATAGAGCTTGGGCTTGACTCCATCGAGGATGCCCGTGATCTGACGGGGGATGAACTTCTCGACGTGTTGTCCCGGACCGTAGTTGTTCGAGCAGTTCGACACGGTTGCCGACAGACCGAAGGACCGGACCCAGGCGCGTACCAGCAGGTCCGCGCTCGCCTTCGAGGACGAGTACGGCGAGGAGGGGTTGTATGGCGTGTTCTCGGTGAACCGCTGCGGGTCGTCGAGCTCCAGGTCGCCGTACACCTCGTCGGTCGAGATGTGATGAATTCGCTTGCCGTGTCGCCGGACCGCCTCAAGCAACTGATAGGTGCCGATGATGTTCGACTCGATGAACGGCCACGGTCCGACCAGGCTGTTGTCGTTGTGCGACTCGGCGGCGAAGTGCACGACCAGGTCATGCTCGGCGACCAGGGCGTCGACAAGTGGCTCGTCGGCAATCGAGCCCTCGACAAACCTGATCTGGTCCTCGACGGGCGCGAGCGAGGCGCGGTTGCCGGCATACGTCAGGCTGTCGATGACACTGAGGCGCCAGTGCGGTCGGGTCTGGCGCACCCGAAGGACGAAGTTGGCGCCGATGAACCCGGCGCCTCCGGTGACGAGGACCTTCACGTGAGCTCCTAGCTTCAGCTCTCCACGGCGCGCAGGCCGGGAGGTTCGGAACCGGCCGCGGCTGGGCCGGAGTTGAAATCCACTTCGAGGGCGAAGCGGTGTGCGGCATAGCGGTGGTCCGACAGCGCCAGGGGTATGCCGTCCGCCCGCCTTGCGAGGCGCCGCACGAGCAGGACCGGTGCTCCTGGCGAGATGCCGAGCAGGGCGGCGTCGCTCTTGCTGGCCAGGCCAGCCGTGATCATCTGGCGGACGGTTGCGACCCGATGCCCGTCCCGTCCCAGTGCCTGCCAGATTCCGGGTTGGACGGCGTCGTCGCGGCTGACTGAGCCGCCGAACGCGGCGGGCACCCATTCACGGACTACGTCGAGTCCCTCGCCCTCGACCATGCGTACCGAGCGGACGTGCAACAGGGGAGCGCCCTTGTCGACGCCCACGGTGGCGGCGAGAGCCGCAGGAGCGCTGCGGAAGCCGAACTCGACGACGCGGCGCTCGATGATCTTGCCGGCCTGCGTGACCGCCGAAGCGGCGTGCCGGAAGGTGCCGATGGCCAGGCGCTGATGGAAGGCAGCGCCAGTGACGAACCACCCGGCGCCATGGCGGGAGTCGACAAGCCCCTCGCTGCGCAGCTGCTCGAGCGCCCGTCGTGCGGTGGGGCGGGAGACGGCATACCGCGTGCACAGCTCGGACTCGGAGTCCACCGCCCCCAAGTCGCCGAACTCGCCGAGCGCTATGCGCTCACGAAGGTCGTGGGCGATAGTGGCGAAACGAGCACTCGTCATCAACTTGTAAGTTACCTGACTTTGGTGGGTGGAGTCACATGGTCACAGTGCGTCGGGTGGTTGACATACCAAGCAGACGCATGGTTTATTGAACGTAGGTCAGATCCAACCGCAGTAAGCAAGACAAGGAGTAGCTCATGAGCACCGTGATCGACTTCGCGCAAACCCTGCACGAGGCCCAGATGGACGTCACCAAGAAGGGCGTCGAGGCACTGTTCGGGGTGGCCCACAAGCTGGTGGACGCCCAGGCGACGCTGCAGGACAAGGTCTCGGAGATGGCGCCCAAGGTGCCGGAGAACCTGCAGAAGCTGACCGAGCCGGTCGAGACGTTCCTCGGCAAGCCGGCCGACTACGCCAAGTGGGTCGAAGCGACCGACGCCGACTGGGACAAGCTGCGCCGCAAGTACAACCTCAAGCTCGTCGACCTGGTCGACGGTCTCGCGCCCAAGGCCCCGGCCGACAAGAGCGCGTGAGCGTTCCAACGAACGGGCAGGCGCCGAAGGTCCGGACCTCAGCAAGGTCCGGACCTTCGCTGCTGCCTGGAAGAATGAGCGCCATGGTCGACATGGACGGTGGGGCGCTCGGGCACTTCATCCGCCAGCAGCGCGAGCTGTCCCGGATGTCGTTGCGCGAGCTGGCGCGGGTGTCCAAGGTGTCCAACGCCTACCTGAGCCAGGTGGAGCGGGGCCTGCACGAGCCGTCGCTTCGCGTGCTCGCCGCTGTCGCCAACGCGCTGTCCGTCACGGTCGAGGACCTGCTCGCCGGTGCGCGACCCCCCGGGGCGCCCGCTGGCGAAGGCGAGGGGGTCGAGGCGGCCATCATGGCCGAGCCTCGCCTGAGTGGCGATCAGAAGAACGCCTTGCTCGCGGTCTACCGCAACTTCCTCAGCGAGTAGCTGAGCCGACGCCGGTATGCCGGGCGCTGCTCGCCGGTTCGGACGTGTAACCGTGCGCAAGAGCGCTCGCTAACACCCCCGTTGCTCGGTTTTACCTCCGACGGCCGTTTTGGACCCACGGTTGGAGGTATAAGTGAGCAGCGGAGGTGTAGAGGTGCGCAAGAGCGCTCGCTAACACCTCCGTTGCTCGGTTTTACCTCCGATCAGGGGCGACCGGCGTACCGCGACCGCCACGGCACGCGACCGGCATACCGAGTGATCGGAAGACGGCCTGAGCGGCTCAGCAGCAGCGCATCTTGGGGTTCTTGTCGCGCTCGTCAGTGTGCGCGCGCCAGAACTCCTTCTCGCTCATGGGCCGCACGTCAGGGTGGACCCGGCGCTGGTGCTCAAGGTAGCGCTCGTAGGCGTCGGCGCCGACCACCCCGCGGACGTACCATCGCAGGCCCCGCGCGGCCCGGACCAACTGTTCGGCACCAGTCATGCGTGATGTGCTCCTACTGGGGTCGGGTCGAGACCCGCTGCCTTCCACTCCGCCAGCACCTCTCGCTCCGCAGCCGTCGGGACGAAACTCTTGGGTGCGAAGATACGCGAGGGCTGGTCGGGCTCTTCGCTGGTCGGCAGGCCGCCGCTGCGCAGGGCCTTGATGGACACCACGACACCAACTATGAAGACGATGGCCACCAGGGTGGCGAAAAGGATGGACAGGCCGGTCTGGATGGCGGTGTTGCGGATGACCGCGTCCATCTGTGCGACGTTGGTCGCAGTGCCGAAGCTGGTCTTGCCGGCGTCGCGCGCGTCGACGAAGGCCTGGTGGTTGGACCAGTAGCCGATCTTGGGGTCGGAGGAGAAGATCTTCTGCCACGACGCGGTCATCGTCACGGTGAGCACCCACAGCAGGGGCAACCCCGGCACCCAGACCCAGGTGAACTGGGCCTTTTTGAACAGCACGACCGTGACGACGGTCAGGGCCATGGCGGCGAGCAGCTGGTTGGCGATGCCGAACAGCGGGAACAGGGTGTTGATGCCGCCGAGCGGGTCGGTCACGCCCATGACCAGGATGGAACCCCAGCCGAGCACGATGAGGAACGAGCACAGCCAGGTGCCGACGGGCCAGGACGGGTCCTTGAACCTGGACAGGCCCGGGATGTTGCCCACCATGTCGGAAAGCATGAACCGCGCCACCCGGGTGCCGGCGTCGACCGTGGTGAGGATGAACAGCGCCTCGAACATGACGGCGAAGTGGTACCAGAAGGCCTTCAGGCTTGCCCCGCCGAGGAACGACATGACCTCGGACATGCCCACGGCAAGGGTGGGCGCGCCACCGGTCCGCGAGATGATGCTCTTCTCCCCGACCGCTGCGGCCGCGTCGTTGATGGCCTGCGGTGTCGTGGGGTCCAGCGGCAGGCCACCCGGCGATGTCAGGGGAAGGGTGTTCACCCACTTCGCGGCCGTTTCAGCTGTGCCGCCGGTCGTGCCGGCCGGGGCGTTCATGACGAAG